>CAZDBQ010000058.1:0-9413 GCA_964503765.1 uncultured Planctomycetia bacterium
ACGATTTCCCAAGTCATAAATCTCTCCAACTACACCTATAATCCCCATGTATTGCCCGTTTTTTTGGTGGGGGCGCTGGTTTTCATCCTCGGGATCGCGGTGCTTATTCGCGAACGCTGGTCAGCGGTCAGCCTAACATTCTTCTTAGTAACGTCAAGCACGGCCGTATGGCTCTTGTTCGTCGGGGTCAACTATTTAACGCTCAATCGTACGGTTGCCCTATTTTGGATCAAGGCGGATCATCTGGGGGTGGTGTTTATTCCAAGCGCTGTTTATGTCTTCGCGCTGTCGATTGTGCGGCGGCTCAGGCGTTTGCAATTTTTCGCGTGGGCTAGTTATCTTATTTCTACTTTCTTTTTCCTCGGAGTCCTCTTCACGGATGCGTTTATCCGGAATGATCTTTATCAGTATCCTTGGGGTACCTACGCGAAATATGGCCCCCTCAGCGTCGTTTTCATAGGTTTTTTCTTTTTAATGATGGTCGTCAATTTGCGCCTTTTTTACGTGGAGTGGAAACGGGCCCCAAACCTCACTCATAAAAAACGACTCAAGGCTTTCTTCATCGCTTTTTGCTGCGCCTATTTCGCATCGGTTGATTATCTTCCGGCAAACGGCATTTCGTTTTACCCCCTTGGGTTTTTTCCGATTGCTCTTTTTGTGGGCATAGCCGCGTGGGCCATCTGGCGTTACCGTTTGGTGGACATCACACCGGCATTTGCCGCTTCAAATATCTTACAGACCATGCGTGGCGCCGTTTTTGTCGTGGACCTTGAAGGAAAAGTCAGCCTGGTCAATCGGGCGGGCTGTCAAATGCTAGGTTACGGGGAAGAGGAATTGATGGGTAAACCTATAGGCTCTTTTTTTAAATCCTACTCAGTCATGGATCTAAAGCCCGGAACGTCAGCGCCGGAAGAAAATTTACATGATCATGTCATGGTTTGGAAAGCGAAAGACGGCCGGCACGTCGACGTAAGTATTTCGACGTCCGTCGTGATGGACAAGTACAACCAGGCGGCTGGGGTGGTGTACGCGGTGCATGACATCAGTGAACTTAAATTTGCCGAACAGGAAACAAAACGTACCCAGAACTTTCTCAATTCAATTGTTGAAAACATCCCCAACATGATTTTTGTCAAGGACGCAAAGGAGCTGAGGTTTGTCCGCTTTAACAAGGCGGGAGAAGAGCTGCTCGGATTTACCCGCGAGGAGATGATCGGAAAAAACGACTATGATTTTTTTTCGAAAGATCAGGCGGATTTCTTTACGGGTAAAGACCGGAAGGTTTTGGAGGGTAAAAAGCTCGAGGATATTCCTGAAGAGCCTATCAATACGCGTTTTAAGGGTGAACGGATCCTGCACACCAAAAAAATACCGATAGCCGATGAGCAGGGGAAGCCGCAGTATCTTTTGGGTATTTCAGAGGATATTACCGAACAGAAGAAAAGGGAAAATGAGCTTATAAAAAAGACAATTGAGTTGGCGCGTTCGAACGCGGAGCGGGAACAGCTCCAGTTATTCACCTACGTGGCTTCTCATGACCTGAGGGAGCCTTTGCAAAAAATTATGGGCTTTGGTGATCTTTTAAAATCACATTGCGGGGAATCTTTGAATACGAAGGGCCGTGATTATCTGGAGCGAATGCAAAACGCCACGTTACGCATGAATCAGCTCATCGAGGATATCCTTAGGTTTGCGAGAATTACGACCGAGGGAGAGCAGTTTGAGCCCGTTAGTTTAGAGGATGTGGTCAATGAAGTCTTGTCTGACCTGGAGGTGCCTCTGATTGAATCCAAGGGGAAAGTAGAGACCGGAAAGCTTCCCGTCATCAACGCTGACCGCGCACAGATGCATCAATTATTCCAGAATCTCATTTCAAACGCGCTTAAATTTCATAAAAGGGAAGAATCGCCCTCGATCGTTATCAAAAGTCGCCCCCTGAACAGCAATTCTGTGGAGATCACCATTCAGGATAATGGGATTGGTTTTGACGAGAAGTATCTTGAGAAGATTTTCAAGCCTTTTGAGCGCTTGCACGGCAAGGCGGAGTATCAAGGCAGTGGTGTGGGGCTGGCCATCTGTCAGAAGATCGTTTTGCGCCACCGCGGACAGATCACGGCCAAAAGCGCTCTCGGCAAGGGAACTCTATTTATAGTCACTTTACCGATTTGATTCGTATTTTTATAAGTGGTAAACTTCTTATAGGGAGCTTTTAGAGGGTGACTCAATGAAAAAAAGGATTCTTGTTGTCGACGATGACGTGGAAATGACGCTCATGATCGAGGGTATCCTCGTGGGCCACGATTACGAAGTGGTGCTGGCTAATGACGGACTCTTGGCGATCGAAAAATCCAATAAAGAAAAGATAGACCTCATTCTTCTTGATATTCGCATGCCCTTCTTTTCGGGGTTCTGGTTCTGTGACGCCTTTAAACAGAGGCCCCAAACAAAGAATATTCCGGTGGTTGTTATCTCCGCCTTGACGGGGGAGGAGGATGTTAAGAAGGCCTTCCGCATGGGCGCTACCGGCTATGTTAAAAAACCCTTCCAATCCGAAGAGCTTCTGCTGGCGGTCGCGAAAGCGTTCGCTTAAATCCCATCTCTTGTCTTTCTCCGCTACTTTAAATTGCAAAACTAAAAAATATATCGTAGAATACCCCAGCTTGTAAATTTTTTTTATTCGGAGGTATATGAAGAACCTTTTCCGTCAGCTCGCCGTTGTCGCCATGTCTTTTACGCTGCAAGGGGTCGCTTTCGCTAGTGAAGCAGATCTCAAGATCCCGGATCTCCATGAGGGGCGTTTTGAACTATTCGGGGGGCTTACCGGTTTCCAGATCCTCTTTTATGGGGCGTTCGTGATCCTCGGAACGGTGGGGCTGTCTCTTTTCCAATTTTTTGCGATCAAAGCTCTTCCTGCCCACCAATCGATGCTCGACGTAGCGGAAACAATCTTTCAGACATGCACGACCTATTTAAAGCAGCAGGTGAAGTTCCTAGCGATGCTCTTCGGCATTATCGCGCTGGCGATGTCCTACTATTTCATCGGACTTCAGCATGAAACCCTGGGGACTCTCGGGCTTATCCTCTTGTTCTCGGTCGTCGGAATGGGAGGCGCGACACTCGTCGCTTTTTACGGGATCCGCGTCAACACCTATGCCAACGCACGGACCGCCTTTGCCTCTCTGCGCGGCGTCCCCTGGGATGTTGTCAACATTCCCTTGCGCGCGGGAATGTCCGTCGGGCTTTTCTTGATCTCTGTCGAGCTTGTCATGATGGTATCCATTCTGCTCTTCGTGCCCCGTGACATTGTTGGCTACTGTTTCCTGGGTTTTGCCATCGGGGAATCCCTTGGCGCGAGCGCTCTGCGCATCGCGGGCGGCATTTTTACAAAGATCGCTGATATTGGCTCGGATCTTATGAAGATCGTCTTTAAGGTCAAAGAAGACGATCCACGCAACCCGGGCGTCATCGCCGACTGCGCTGGCGACAATGCCGGCGACTCGGTGGGGCCGACCGCCGACGGTTTCGAGACCTACGGCGTCACAGGCGTGGCGCTTATCTCGTTCATCACACTCGCGGTGAAAGATCCGATGCTTCAGGCCAAGCTTATCGTTTGGATATTCGCCATGCGCTTTTTGATGGATTTTATGTCCGGTGTTTCCTACTTCATCAATAAGGCTATCTCCGAGAGAAAGTACAAGAACCTGAAGGAATTCAATTTCGAGGAACCCCTGACGCGCCTCATCATGATCGCGTCGGTGCTCTGCATTTCTACTTCTTACGGGATGTCCTATCTCCTTGTCGGCGACCTGCCCGACCCGACGCTCTGGTGGAAGCTTGCCTCGATCATTACCTGCGGGACTTTGGGAGCTCTCCTTATTCCGGAGTTTACAAAAATCTTCACCTCTTCTCACTCCAAGCATGTCCAGGAGATCGTGACAGCTTCGCGAGAGGGAGGGGCATCGCTGACGATCCTCTCGGGTCTCGTGGCGGGTTACTTCTCGGCTTTCTGGAAAGGGATACTTATCGCGGCCCTCATGTTCGCGGCCTACCTTATATCGGGGATGGGGCTTCAGAGCATCATACCTCACGCCTCTGTTTTCGCATTCGGCCTCGTCGCTTACGGTTTCCTCTGCATGGGCCCGGTGAACATCGCGGTGGATTCTTATGGCCCCGTGACGGACAACGCGCAATCGATCTTCGAATTGTCCCAGATGGAGTCGATTCCCGGGATTCATAAAGAGGTCGAGGACTCTTTCGGCTTCAAGCCCGACTTTAAGACAGGTAAGCATTATCTTGAGGCCAATGACTCGGCCGGCAACACCTTTAAGGCCACGGCGAAGCCCGTTCTCATCGCGACGGCCGTCGCAGGAGCGACCACGATGATTTTTTCCATCATTCTTCTTCTCCAGGAGCATCTCCACGCCGGGGCCGTCGCCGCCGCGGCAGGCGGATTCGTTCCCGAGAATATCGGGGAGATCCTGTTGCATGAAAAGCTTTCACTCACAGCATCGCCGATTCTGCTCGGATTCCTTTGTGGGGGAGCGGTGATTTACTGGTTCTGCGGGGCTTCGATCCAGGCCGTCACCACGGGCGCCTACTCCGCCGTCGAATACATCAAAAAGAACATGGACCTCAGCATGAAAGAGGCTCGCCGCGAGGATTCCATTACCATCGTTCGGATCTGCACCGAGTATGCTCAAAAAGGGATGTGGAATATTTTCCTCGGACTTCTGGCGTTCACACTCGCTTTCGCGCTCTTTGACCCTTATTTTTTCATCGCCTACCTTATTGCCATCGCTATCTTCGGGCTTTTTCAGGCGATGTATATGGCTAATGCGGGCGGTTCCTGGGACAACGCGAAAAAACTTGTCGAAGTCGACTTAGGGGAGAAGAACACTCCTCTTCATGCCGCGACCGTTATCGGTGACACCGTGGGAGATCCCTTCAAGGACACCACCTCCGTATCTCTCAACCCGATCATCAAATTCTCGACTCTTTTCGGCATGCTTGCCGTCGAGATCGCGATCAAGATGAACCCGGCGACGACACGCTTCTGCGGAGTTGCCTTTTTACTTGTGGGGCTCTTTTTTGTCTGGAAGTCCTTTTACGGGATGCGAATTCCGGAAAAGGTCAAGGGACTCTCATAAGCTTCGCTTCTTTTCATGGAAACAACGCATCAAAATCTCGATTGGATTTATTCTCTAAGTAAGGTCGTTCCGCCATGGCTTTATGTCCCGGCGGCCGCGCTCCTGTGGATCCTTTCACTCTGGTTGGTAAAGAAGTTTATCGTCTATCGGCTTAAAAAATGGGCCGCCTCCACGACGGCGCATTGGGACGATATCCTTATAGATTCCATTTCCTTTCCCGCCAACTTCCTCATCCTGGCGTCCGGCTTAACTCTGCTCATCCAGCTTTTACCGATGCCCGATAAAGTCGACAGGGGAATGCTGATTGTTTTGCAAGGCTCCGTGATTATTTCCATTGTTTGCTTTTTGGACGGTTTGGCAAAAGGCCTGCTTGACGAATACGCCTCAAAGACAATTTTTAGCCAAGTGTCGCATGGGTTGACCAAAGGCCTCATCCGCGGTTTTGTGATCGGCATGGGCGCCCTGATCTTTCTTCAGCTTATTGGGATCTCCATCACACCGATTCTCGCGTCGCTGGGGATTGGCTCTTTGGCCGTGGCGCTGGCCCTTCAGGATACGCTTTCTAATTTTTTTGCCGGTATTTACGTCGCCGTGGATAAACCGGTGGAGGTGGGACAGCTTATCAAGCTTGAGTCAGGCGAGGAAGGCCACGTAATTGAGGTGGGGTGGAGAAGCACCCGTATCCGGACTCTCTCAAACAATGTGGTGGTCATTCCTAATTCAAAACTTATGGGAAGCGTCATCACCAATTATCACCTGCTGGACAAGGAGATGGTTCTGACGGTGGAGGTGGGAGTGCATTACAGCAGTGATTTAAGTCATGTCGAGAGGGTTGCGCGAGAAGTGGCTAAAGAAGTAATGAAAAAATTCCAGCCTCAGGTTTTACGATTCGAACCGGACGTCCGTTTTCACACCTTCGGCGAGTCTAGTATTATTTTTACCGTGGTCTTAAGGGCGAAGGAATTTATTGACCATTACACGGTGAAGCATGAATTTATAAAAATGCTGCACGATCGCTTCCGTAAGGAAGGGATAATTATCCCTTATCCAATCCGCACAATTGAGCTCACCGACAAGCGCTCACATTAACGATCCCCGTAGAAAATTCTAACGTTTCTCTTTCATTATCTTTGCGCTAGTCAGCTATTCACACTGACCATATGGTATACTTTTCGCAAAAGACTGATGGGGAAGGATCTAAATCATTTTCAAGTTCGATTGATGGAGGAGTTATGGCCATGAAAAAATTCGAGGGTGGTTTGGCGGTATTTGTCCTAGCAATTTTGTGGCTATCTGGTGAAGGATGGACAGCGGACGATACAAAAAAGCTGAACAACACGATGGCACAGAAAACCCTCGTAACCAAAGAGAGGTTACCTGCATCATTGGTAGCCAAACCGGTTACTAAATCGGCACCGAAAGCTGCGATAAGAACTAACCCAAAGTCGGATACGAGATCCAACCGCTTCCAGCCAGCCATTGTCCGCAGTAATAAGCCCATCGAGAAGGTTCGCTTTGGAACTGCCAGTTCAAAAGAGGGTAGGGACGAACGGCGTTACAAGAGTGATGATTCTCGCACGAGTGGTTCTTCAGAAAAAGAAGGAAGTGACAAGGAAACGGATAAAGATAAAAAAGAAGAAACAAACAAAGCCTCCGATGATGCCCAGATCGCCGAAAACCGCACCGAGGGGATGGTTCGTGCCCTGCCCTCGGCGGACCATGTTGCCACGGTCGCGAATGCTCTCCCCCCGATGGACCATGTCGCCGAGGTTGATAATCCTCTCCCCGACCCTGACAGTGTTGCCAACCCTGATAGGGGTAAATACGCCAGCTGGCTGTCTGACAAAAATGCAAAGGCTCCGGCCGATCAAGACCAACCTTATACGCGGGCTTTACTTCATGATACTGAGTATGTCCGATCTCTGGGGGTGGAGCGAATGAAAGAAATCACTGATAAAGCGAGGGCGGAGACGGCTGCGACTGGTGTAGGGGCTGATCCACGTATCACGGCCGGAAAGGGGATGACGAGCGAGGAAATTTTAAAGGGCGCGGCCCTAGCGCAGGATCTTGAGGAGAAGCTCGGCGTCAAAGACTCTCTTGTGAAAGACAGCAAGTTTTGGGATAACTATTCTCAGCTGGAGAGGGGAAAAATAGACGCGAACACTTTCTTAAACAATATGGGGACAGACACATCAGGCATCCCCGCTTCTGATAGCACAACTACTGATTCAAACAACCAGAACTCCCCTGGGAAACAAACTGGCAGCACAAATACCAATAATCCTGGCATAAGCCGCGGAGGCGGAAATGACCCTCTCGGGGCAAAGAGCGACTCGGTTCGTTCGGGGGACAGTTCTACCAAGAAAGGAGGCGGTGGTAGTGGGGTAATCCCTTCCGGTACCAGTAGTTCCGGCAACGCCGACGGCGGTGGAATCATCCCGTTCAATCCTGGCGACGCCTCTTACACTACGAACAACATTACACAAAACGATGACGGAACGACTACCGTCGGTTACACACGCGCGGGGGGCAATGATGGCAAAGACGGTCAGTATTATAACGTCTATGGCTCTGAGGGGACGTACGACCAATACGACGCGAATGACAATTACATAGGCACTTTTTCTGGTACACCACCGAAGGACGGCACAGTCGGCCAGACATCGAACAACGTGCAAGGTACGGATGTCATTTACCCTGACAGTCAAAGCGGCCAAAGCAATGATCAGGATAATAGCCAAGATAACACGAACGACAACCAAAGCGATAACCAGGATAACACCCAGGACAGCACAAACAACAACGATAACAATTCGAACGAAAATAAGGATAGTAATTCAAGCGGTAGCGACTCGACTGACTCGACTGACTCGACCGATTCGAGCGACTCGACTGACTCGACCGACACCACAGCCAAAGATGACACCAGCGGCGACGATAATTCCGGAAGCGATGATAGTGAAACACCCGTCCCGGATGGTATTGCCGATACAGGTTCTGGAGGTGGAGCTCATGCAAACCGTGTGCTCTCGGCCGAAGCATGGGTAGAAAAGCGTGAAGCGCGGAAGCGTCAGGTAAGCCTCGACAATGATGCCAATGGAGGTGGCGCCCAACACGGAGTAGATTCACTTCAGGGGCTAGACAGACAAGCGGTAACAGAGGACATGACGAAAAAGAAAACGGACCCTTATTCTCAGCCAACCCGGGACGACACCCCAGGCGGAGAAGCGGGTGGTAAGGATCTCGGCAAGAATCCAGCAAAGCCCGGTGGACCGGATGAGGGTTGGGCGGGCCCCTCAGGGGGGAAAGGTCCGAAGGTTGTTGGCTCAGGCATTCCGAGTCAAGGTGCGAAACCAGGTGGAACAAAATACAGCGGACTGTCGGTCGGCGAAGGCCAGGTTGGTGAAGGACAAACCTCCGAGGGTCAAACAACGGGAGATTCGTTGTGAGAAAAATTCTATCCGTGAGTCTTGCGCTCCTCATTCTTGGGACGGGTCTTTCGCTTGCTTCCGATAGTCAGTTCTTCGGTAAACTCCCCATGCCCCGCCTTATTAGTCCCGGCGACAACGAAGATATCACTGGGAAAGAAACGGTCGAGTTCCGTTGGAGTAATGAAGGAGACCGTGCAAACACCAGGTACTATGATTTCAGATTGTACGAGGGTTCACAGGCGATCGAAGACAGGCTTATTCTAAAGAGCCAAGTTCTGGCGGGTGAGACCTCGGTTCACGTCAAAGCAAACATTTTTGAGGATGAAGGAACTTACGCCTGGTCTCTTCGCCAAGTAGGTGCCCAGAAAAGCCGGAGAGCTTATTCAGTTTTCAAGGTTATCAAAGGAGCTAAATAACCACTTATTTAAAAGCGAGTCCTACGAGTTTTACGAACGGGCCCTGGTAGATTCCGAGGGCTAGAATACCAAAAATACAAAGGTACTGGATCACCTTTTGGTCCACGGATACGTGGATGGGGATTTGGTTGATTGGTTTGTCCACGTACATGACTTTGACAATCTTCAGGTAGTAGTAGAGAGACGTGATGACATTCAGCACGCCTATGGTTGTTAACCACAGAAGGTCCGCCTTCACACTCGCCCACAGCAGATAAAATTTAGCGAAAAAACCGGCTAGCGGCGGAAGTCCCGCGAGCGATAAAAGAGACAAAAGCATTCCCGCGGCAAGAATGGGGGACCTCTGCGAAAGCCCGGCGAATTCACTTATCTCATCAGTTTTCAGGTATTTCGACAGCGCCACGATCACCAAAAACGCC
>CAZDBQ010000059.1:0-4527 GCA_964503765.1 uncultured Planctomycetia bacterium
AATGACCAACGTGGGGATTTACGTTCTTTTGGCGATGGGCCTCAACGTCGTCGTGGGCTTCGCCGGCCTCTTAAACCTGGGCTACGCGGCGTTTTTCGCGATTGGCGCCTACACCTACGCGCTGCTCAATCTCCACCTGAACTGCCCCTTCTGGATTGGCCTGCCGCTGGCGGGGCTGGTCTCAATGCTATTCGGTTTTATGATCGGGATTCCCTCGATTCGGGTCCGGGGAGATTATCTGGCGATCACCACACTTGGTTTTGGGGAGATCATCCGGATTGCCTTCAATAACCTGGACGCGTGGACGGGCGGGCCGAACGGCCTTTTGGGAATAGACAGGCCGAAGCTTTTTGGCTGGAGTTTTTCCGTGAACGCGACGCCCTATTTTTATTTGACGCTGGTTTTGGTCGCGATGACCGCTTATTTTCTCTTTCGGATGAGCGATTCAAAGATCGGGCGAGCGCTTGTCGCGATCCGGGAGGATGAATTGGCGGCCTCCTGCATGGGAATTCCGGTGTTGAAGATCAAACTCTACGCGTTTGGCCTCAGCTCCTTCATCGCGGGCATGGCTGGCTCAGTTTTTGCCTCAAAACAGACCATAGTGACACCTGACAGTTTTGATTTTATCCTGTCCGTGCTAATTCTGGCGATGGTGGTTCTGGGCGGTCTTGGGAATATTTGGGGAGCCGCGCTGGGCGCGCTGGTTTTGGGCACGATGCCGGAGCTCTTGCGCGGCTTCGCTTCTTACCGCATGCTCATCTTCGGGCTTTTGATGATTCTCATGATGATTTTTCGTCCGCAGGGCATTCTCGGGGGCCAATTGATAAGGCGCGAACTCGGCGGCAAACAAAAGGAGGCGCCGGATGCCTCTTCTTGAAGTAAAATCCGTTTCAAAGCATTTTGGCGGCGTGTTGGCTTTGAACAATATCAGTTTATCCGTCGGGGAGGGTGAAATCGTCGGCTTGATCGGCCCCAACGGCGCGGGGAAGACCTCTTTTTTTAACTGCGTGACGGGCCTTACGCGGATGGATAAGGGGGAAATAATTTTTGGGGAGGGCGCCCTTCGCCTGAACGGACTGCTTCCCAATAAAATTTTGGAGGCCGGTATCGCGAGGACTTTTCAAAATTTGAGGATATTTAAAAATATGTCGCTTCTCGAAAACGTGGCCGTCGGGTTTCATTCACGCACGAAATCCGGGCTGCGTGACTCTCTCTTGAGGACCCGGCGGATGAGGCGTGAGGAAAAAATGATCTTTGAAGAAAGCATGGAGCTTTTGCGTTTCATGGGGCTCGAGAGCCAGGGCAACGAGATCGCCAGCAATCTTTCCTACGGCAGCCAGAAGCGCCTTGAGATCGCGCGGGCGATGGCCTGCGGCCCCAAGCTTCTGCTTTTGGACGAGCCAGTGGCCGGGATGAATCCGCGCGAAAAAGAGGAAATTATCGCCCTGATCCGCGACATCCGCCGGAAAAACATCGCGATCCTCTTGATCGAGCACGACATGAAAGTCGTAATGCCTCTTTCCGACAGAGTCATCGTGATGGATGAGGGGGAGAAAATCGCTGAAGGCGTTCCGGAAGCGATTCAAAAAAACAAACGCGTGATTCAAGCCTATCTCGGAGAAGACTAAAAAATGTTAGAACTGAGGCACGTTTATACGCGTTACGGTAAAGTGGAATGCCTAAAAGGGATTAATTTTACCGTGAACGAGGGCGAGATCGTCGCCCTTTTAGGCGCTAATGGCGCCGGCAAAACTACTATTTTAAAGACGGTTTCGGGACTGATTCATCCGGTGGCAGGGGAGATTTTATTCCGCGGGAAGGCCATTTCCGCCTGTTCGGCGGAGCAAATCGTGAAGCTCGGGATTTCGCACGTCCCGGAGGGGAGAAAAATTTTCCAGCGCCTCAATGTGCGGGAGAACCTTGAGCTTGGCGCTTTTATCCGGAATGATCGAGTGGGCATCCGCAAAGACATGGAAGACATTTTTCAAATTTTCCCCATCTTAAAAAAGCGCTTGGCGCAAAAAGCGGGCACGCTGTCGGGAGGTGAGCAACAGATGCTCGCGATCGGACGGGGCCTCATGTCGCGGCCGTCGGTGCTGCTTCTCGATGAGCCGTCGCTGGGGCTGGCGCCGCTCCTGGTGTCCTCCATTTTTAAAATGATTGAGATGATTCATCAGCAGGGCAAGACGATCCTCTTGGTGGAGCAAAATGCGCACATGGCGCTCAAAGTCGCCAAGAGGGCCTACGTGCTTCAGACCGGTCAGATGGTGCTGGAAGGGGACGCCCGGGAGATCGAGAAGAGCCCAGCGATACAGGACGCGTATTTGGGAGGGGGGTAAGGCTTAAGAGGGAGTGTTTTTAAGGACGAAAGAGAGCTTGCCGTTCTTGTCCACAGTAATATCCAGCAGCTTGTCCTGAAGGGATTTCTTGTGCTTAGCGCAAAGAAGCACAGGGTACATTTCATCGGGCTGAGGGACCACGTTGGTCACGGTTTCGATTTCTACGGATTCATTGGTACCGCAAACATCGCATACTTTTTCGAGCATAAAAGCCCCCGTTTGAACTGTATTTTAACCTAAAGTTATTTTACCACAAGAAACAAAAATTTGATAAAATACGCGGATGGTTACACGACGGTCGCTTAACAAATTGGAACGCAAGGCTCACATGAGCATTCACAACACCGTGGAAGTGACGGAAGCGGAGGCTTGCGAGAACAATTACACCCGAGACAGGTTTGGCAAAAAACATGCGGTTACAAAAAACAATGAAAGCTCATAATTTAATGTTCACAAAAAAAGTGATACCCGTTTCTCTACTATTAAGTCTTTGTTTTTCTTTATCTGTTTACGCGGACGGCGGTTCATCTGCCGCTTCGCTGACTTCCCGCAAGGGGCCCAATATGTCGGTCAATAGCGAGGATCTCGAACCTTATGACATCAACAAGGACTCGGATCCAGACGAAAAACCCGTTTTTTACGCCGATGACAAAATGGTCGTGGGCATCAATGAAAACTCAGAGCCGAATGTCGGCATGCGTTTTTAGTGAATGGGCAGGCACCGTAAGCTTTTTCTTTCCTTCCTTTTAGTTCTTTTCCTGGCGCAAACGATCCACCCGCTTGCCTTCGCTCGCGCGGTCCGTAAACCCATCTTAAGCGCCAAATCGGCTATTGTGGTGGATCCTCGTAACGGGGGAGTCCTTTACAGCAAGAACCCGCACTTAAAGCTTCCGCCCGCCTCCACCACCAAGGTCATGACCGTCGTGATCGCGCTAGAAAGACTTTCGTTAAAGAAAAAAATTAGAATTCACCGGAGCGCTGTGAACGTAGAACCGAGCAAGGCGGGCTTGACTTTGGGCGCTGACTATAAAGCCGGGGACCTCATTGCCGCGGCACTTGTCTCCTCCTCCAACGACGCGGCCGTGGCGCTCGCGGAGGCGGTCGCGGGCAGCGAAGAGGCATTTGTGAAACTCATGAATGCCAAGGCAAAGAAGCTCGGAATGCGCAGCACTCATTTCATCAATTCAACGGGCTTGCCTGAAAAAAGCCGGCGCAAGCAGTACTCCACGGCGCATGATCTGACCAAGCTTATGCGTCACGCCGCTCGCGACGGAAGGATAGATTATCTCATGGGGCTTACGACCACGACGATTCGCGGCAGTGACGGGAAGATCATTTCTTTAAGGAATCATAATAAAATGCTCTGGCGCATGCCAAAATTCGTGAAGGGCAAAACAGGCTGGACCTTCGCGTCACGCCACACCTTTGTCGGCACCAATTATGCCCCCCGTAAACAAATTATATTCGCGATGTTGAGTTCCAAGGAGCCTTGGGCGGATATCGAAAGACTGGCTTCGTTCGGGCTTCTTCTAAAGAATAAAAAATGAGTCCCGCGGGCGGGCCCCTGTCACCTGAGACGGTGGATATAGCGGTGGTCGGCGCGGGCGCGGCTGGCCTCATGACAGCGATAGCCGCCGGCCGGGCAAACCCCAAGGGACTTCGCATCCTCCTGCTTGATTCCCGTCAGAAAGTCGGCGCGAAAATATTGATCTCGGGCGGCACGCGCTGCAACGTGACAAACGTCAAAGTCACTCCTTCCGATTATGAGGGAGGGCCCCGGCATTTTGTGAAGCACGTCCTTGAGGCTTTCACCCCCGACGAAACAATTCGTTTTTTTGAAAGCATCGGAGTGGAGCTTCTTCTTGAACCCACCGGAAAATACTTCCCCACCACCCACTCGGGAAAGACAGTTTTAGACGCGCTTTTAAAGGAGCTCGGCCATGTTCATGCGGAGCTCAAGACGGGCGTTAAAATCACGGAGATTAAGAAGATAAAGGAGTTGTTTTCTTTACAAGGCCGCGACGCCTCGGAGGAAAAAAGGGCCTATCAGGTGTGGGCGCGCTGTGTGGTGCTTTGTACTGGCGGCCTCTCCTATCCTGAAACAGGAAGCGACGGCACGGGTTTTGTAGTCGCCGCTGCCCTTGGCCACACACTGGTAGAGACGAGCCCAGCGCTCACTCCGCTTACG
>CAZDBQ010000060.1:0-2751 GCA_964503765.1 uncultured Planctomycetia bacterium
CGCGCTTCGGGCCTCAGGCACTGTCATTGTGCCGATTGAGCTGGGCTCTTTTTCCCTGATGGGGGTGAGCAAGCTCCTGAGCATGATAGAGCTTATCCGAGTGAAGCTTCAACACACTCCGAAAGTGTTCGCGCTGCCCACGATGGTGGATATGCGGACGCGGTTTGCCAAGCACATGATAGAAGAAATACGCGACGCCTTTGGCGATCATGTCCTGAACACGACCGTTCACCAAACCGTTGCCGTGAGGGAGTCGCAGGCCAGGGGAGTTCCTCTCATTAAACACAACGAGAAATCCAAGGGCGCCATTGATTACCTGCTGCTAAGCCAAGAAATCGTGAATAAGACTGCGGGCGAGACCGGAGCGCATCTTACCCAAGGCGAGAGAATTGCCATTCCTTCCGACCGTTTGAAGGATTTTGCCGTGCAGGCGAACGGGGCCAAGGAAGTTCACCTCGTGGGTGATTTTAACAATTGGTCGATGTCGAGCACGTCTCTCCTTTGGCAGAACGAGCCGGGAGTTTGGCAAAAAAGAATATTTCTAGATCCCGGCCATTATCGCTATAAATTTGTCATCGACGGCGTGTGGTCCAATGACCCGTCCAATGACCACCTGGAATCCAATCCTTATGGGGGAGTTGACTCCGTTCTGGAGATTAAATAATTTAGGACGCGAGTGCCAAAAAAACTTCCTTACAAGATCATTGAATCTAAAAAGATTTACCAGGGCCATAATTTCCAGCTTTTAAAAGACCGTTTTATCCTGGACGTCGCCAAACACAAGGTTGTCACACGCGAACTTGTGGACCATCCGGGGGCGGTTGTCATCCTTCCTTTTCTCGACAAAAACCACATCGTTCTTTTAAGGCAGTTCCGTTATGCCGCCCAGGGTGATTTGTGGGAGATTCCAGCCGGCACACTCGAAAAAAATGAGAATCCTCTTGATTGCGCCAAGCGGGAGATTGAGGAGGAGACGGGTTTTAAAGCCAGACGCTGGCAGCTGCTCACACGCTTTCTTCCGGCTCCAGGCATAAGCAATGAATTGATGACTCTCTATAAGGCGGAAGGGCTGGTGGAGGGGAATAAAAACTTAGATCACGACGAATGGATTGAACATGAAGTGGTCTCCCTCAAGAAGGCGCTCCAAATGATTAAAAAGGGGGCCATCCGGGACGCAAAAACCATCGTAGGGATTCTTTGGGTCACCAGCCTGAGCCATGCAAGAAGCTAAAAAATACCACCGCGCCAGGCACCTCCTCCTCATCACAGATATCGTTCTGAGCGTATCTTTTCTTATCCTCATGCAGCTCCTGGGAGTTTCTTCGGCAATAAAGGCCTGGGCCTCTTCAAAAGGAGGCGAAGGATGGGCCCAAGTGCTAATTTATATGGCGGTTTTTTTTAATCTATTTTATTTTGTGTCGCTACCCGTCCACGTTTACTCCAGCTATTTTCTTGAAAAAAAATACAAGCTGTCTGAGCAAAAAATAAGCCGATGGCTTTTGGATGAGCTTAAAAAGTATGCTCTCTCACTTTTTTTCTTTACCCTCACAATGGAGCTCCTTTACCTTACTGTGGTCGTGACGGGAAAGCTTTGGTGGCTTGTCGCCGGCATCGGCTGGCTCTTACTGACACTTTTATTGACCCGGATATTTCCGACGCTTCTTTTGCCGCTATTTTACCCCACAAAAATGCTTGAACCGGGCGAGCTAAAAGAAAGGCTTCTGGCCCTGTCTAAGAGGTGTGGTGTTCACGTCATGGGAATCTATGAGATCGCCCTTTCGAGAAAAACAAAAAAAGCCAACGCCGCGCTGGCAGGCCTGGGCAAAAGCCGCCGGATTCTAGTAGGTGACACGCTGAAGGAAAACTACACCACTGAGGAAATAGAGATGGTGGTCGCTCATGAGCTGGGGCATCACGTAAAAAAACATATTACGCGGTCGCTTATTTTCAGCACTCTCATCACGTTGACGGGCTTTTATCTTCTCCACATTTCATCAAACCGGCTTGTCGATTTTTTTGGCGGGGAAAGTTTGACGGACTTGTCTATTTTCCCAGCACTTGCGCTGCTCGCGTTCCTAGCGGGTTTTTTAATTTTGCCCCTCCAAAACGGCTTTTCCCGATGGCAGGAGAATCAGGCGGACAATTATGCGTTGGAAACTTTCCCCTCGCGGGAAGTGTTTACCTCGTTGATGAAAAAGCTGGGAAACCAAAACCTCGCGGATGTCGAGCCTAATCCCTGGATTGAGTTCTTGCTTTATGATCATCCTTCTATCCGCAACCGCATTAAGCATGCCTCCAGGATTCTGGGAGGCGCCTCCTCATGACGGGCGTCTTTCCTCGACCCCTCAAGCGCTTTCTTGGCCTCTTCCTAGTCGTTGTTTTAGCCCTTTTGGCGGGTTCTGCGCCGGCGGCCTTTTCAGAGGCCCCGAGGAGGAGCGCGTTGGTCCATTGGGTCATTGACGGGGACACGTTTCAATTAGAAACGGGGGAAAGGATACGGCTGATAGGCGTTGACACCCCTGAATACCAGCCATGGAAAAAAAGAGTTCAGTTCTACGGTCAAGAAGCCTCCGCATACTCCAAACAAATATTAAGCCAAAAGAAGGTATGGCTTGAGTCAGACGTTGCAAAGAAGGACAAGTACGGGCGGACCCTTGCTTATGTGTATCTCGAAAACGGCGACTTTGTAAACCTTCGGCTAGTGGAGGAAGGCTACGCCAAAGCCAAATATTACAAACCCAACGGGCGCCA
>CAZDBQ010000061.1:0-2715 GCA_964503765.1 uncultured Planctomycetia bacterium
TCCAGGGTCCGGCGCGTGACCGCCAGCATCCCGGGTTCCGCGCCATGGGCGGCTCGATCCCCTAGCCCGCACACCGCGGGGACCGCGCCTGCGGCCCCAGCCAGCAACTTCCTACGCGATACCATTCCGTTTTCCACCCGCTTTGCTCAGAGCCTGACCGAAAATATGTAGTTGGAAAGGCTGGGTGATTTCGCCCGGCTGTGATTCCCTTCGGATTGCTGATTCGAAGGAGGTCACCATGCCGTGGACGGAAATCACCCGGCCGCACTATGTGCGCGATGGGCTGCGCTATGCAAGCGATACGAGGGATGCCGAATGGGCGTTGATCGAGCCCTGGATGCCGCGGCCCAAGCGGCTGGGGCGCAAGCGCACGACCAAACTGCGCGGTGTCGTCGATGCCTTGCTCTACATCCTCGCCAGCGGCTGCCAGTGGCGCTTGCTGCCCAAGGACTTTCCGCCCAGCTCCACCGTTCAGGGCTACTTCTACCGCTGGCGCGAGGATGGCACGCTGTGGCGCATCAACCATGCGCTGGTCATGGCGGCGCGCCAGAAGGACGATCGCGAGGCCTCGCCCTCGGCCGGCATCATCGACAGTCAATCGGTGAAGACCACGGAAATGGGCGGTCCCAGGGGCTATGACGCGGGCAAGAAGATCAATGGCCGCAAGCGCCACATCCTCGTCGATACCTGCGGCTTCCTCATCGGCCTCATCGTCCATCCCGCCGATGTGCAAGACCGCGATGGCGCGCCCAGGCTCATCGCTTCCATCCGTCACAGCCATCCTTGGCTGCGCCACGTCTTCGCCGATGGCGGCTATGCCGGCAAGAAACTGGCGAGCGCCCTGGCCCGCCTCGGCAGGTGGACGCTCGAAATCATCAAGCGCAGCGATGCGGCCAAGGGCTTCAAGGTACTGCCGCGGCGCTGGGTGGTGGAGCGCAGCTTCGCTTGGCTCGGCCGCAGCCGCCGCCTGGCCAAGGACTTCGAGGCCACCATCGCCTCCGCCGAGGCCTGGGTCTTGCTCGCCAGCATCCGCCTGCTCACACGACGCCTCGCAAGACCTTGAAACCGCTCAATGCATTTTGAGTCAGACTCTTAGTCTTACTGAGTCAGAAAGTCGCGGGGTTTTTGTGTGAAGTGCGGCGTATTTTGAGGAGATTCGTTTTCAGCATGCGAGGGTTGAGATGGATCTTCGAACGGACTCCGGTGAAGAACGGTTTGGGGCGTATGTCGCGGGGCTTGTGAGCGTGATCGGGCACGCTGACCGCGCCAAGCCGCTGCGGGACTATTGCGTGGGGCTGATGATGCCGTGCGGGCGCAAGAGTGTCGAGCCGATGGCGGCGCTGACGGCGCCCGGGCGCACGGCGGCGCAGCATCAATCGCTTTTGCATTTCGTCGGCGAAGGAGGCTGGCGGGACGAAGCGGTGTTGGCCAAGGTGCGCGAGATGGTGCTGCCCCGGATCGAACGCCATGGGGCCATCGAGGCGTGGATCATCGACGATACCGGTTTTCCCAAGAAGGGACGCCATTCGGTGGGCGTGGCGCGGCAATATTGCGGTCAGCTTGGCAAGCAGGATAATTGTCAGGTCGCGGTGTCGCTGTCGCTGGCCAATCATGACGCGAGCCTGCCGGTGGCGTATCGTCTGTATCTGCCGGAGGAATGGGCCGCGGACGGCGGGCGCCGGAAGAAAGCGGGCGTGCCCAAGGAAGTCTGCTTCACGACCAAGCCGCAGATTGCACTGGCGCAGATTCGGGCGGCCTGTAAGGCCGGCCTGCCGCGCGGCGCCGTGCTGATGGATGCCGGTTACGGCGCCAACACCGATCTGCGCAGGGACATCGCGGCTCTGGGTCTGAGCTATGTGGCGGGCATTCTGCCGAACACCACGGTGTGGGCGCCGGGGATGGAGCCGCGGCGTCCCAAAGCCTGGACGGGCCGCGGCCGGCCCCCGAAACTCCTGCGCCGCGATGGCGGACATTATCCGGTCTCGGTCAAGGATTTAGCACTCGGCCTGCCCGCCAAGGCCTGGCGCACGATCACGTGGCGCGAAGGGGTTGCCGCGCCACTTTCTTCGCGCTTTGCGCGCCTGCGGGTTCGAGCCGCGCATCGCGATTATAATCTCAGCACCGCGCGGCCCGAAGAATGGCTCTTCATCGAGTGGCCCAAGGGCGACAAAGAACCGATCAAATACTGGCTTTCGACCCTTCCCGAAAAGATCGCCTTCCATCGCTTGGTGGACCTCGCCAAGCTGCGCTGGCGCATCGAGCGCGACTATCAAGAGCTCAAGCAGGAGGTCGGGCTCGGGCATTTCGAAGGCCGCGGTTGGCGCGGCTTCCACCACCACGCCACCCTGTGCATCGCAGCCTATGGCTTCTTGATCTCCGAGCGGGAGACGATTCCCCCCTCAGGACCTCGTTCCACCAAGCTGCTCCCGGCGCCTGCCGTTCCCACCGGTTACCGACCCCGAGGCTCCGCCGCTGCGGCCCGAACGGCATGTCCCGAATTCAATCGCGACGATGCGCCGGCGATTGATCGCAGCTCTCGTCAGGGCTCTCCCGCGATGCCCATGCTGCGCTGCTCCAATCCAAAGATCTCCACGGCGGTGAAGTTTATGACACAGTAAAACTAGGAATAGCGATCTTGGGTGAGACTCAATCTGCGAATGAATTGTGTCATTCCTGCAGGAATGGATTGTCCCGGCGCTCCTCGCCCAACCTGCT
>CAZDBQ010000062.1:0-2760 GCA_964503765.1 uncultured Planctomycetia bacterium
GTTTTGTATTCCCGCGCTATTGAAAAGCTCACGCAAAAAATCGGTGTGCGATACGAGGCGCTTGTTTTCCCAGAAACTATTTCAGAAACGGATCTTTGCCGCGAAATTAAAAAGCTCAATGAGAATCCCACACTCACCGGCATCATGGTTTTCGCTCCGCTACCCAAGCAGATTCATCAGGCGGCTGTTATAAACGCGGTCGATATTTCAAAGGATGTAGAGGGTCGGAGGCTTTTGCAAGGGGCGGGGGAAAAGATTTTCACCCCAACAGCATCCGCCTGCGCAGTTTTGGTGGACGAGACAGGTGTCAACATTGCCGGAAAAGAAGCGGTGGTTGTCGGTCGAAGCGACGTGGTGGGCAAGCCCGCCGCCCTGCTTCTCCTTGACCGGAACGCGACGGTTACGATTTGCCATTCCAAGACGGCTGATCTGGCGGGGCATGTTCGCCGTGCGGATGTTGTCATCGTGGCTGTCGGGAAGCCCCACTTTTTAAAGGGGGATTGGATAAAATCCGGCGCCATCGTCATTGACGTCGGTGAGAATAGTGTCGACGGCAAGCTCCTCGGCGACGTCGATTTTGAGTCCGTGAAGGATAAGGCAAGTTTCTTAAGTCCCGTGCCGGGTGGCGTGGGGCCCGTCACAAATGTTATGCTTATCAAAAACCTTTTGGCTCTCCATAAAATGAAAAGAGGACACAGTGGAAATTCCTGAAATCTTGCAGAAGAAAAAATTTGTCATAACAGCCGAACTTGGGCCGCCAAAAGGCACGAACCTGGAGCCTTTCTTTAAACAGGCCGCCTACCTTAAGGGTTGTGTAGACGCGGCGAACGTCACAGACCAGCAGAGCGCCCTGATGAAGCTGGGTTCTTTGGCCGCCTGCCATCTTTTGAAAGATTTTGGGATAGAGCCTATTTTGCAGGTTACCTGCCGGGATAAAAACCGCATCGCGCTCCAATCAGACCTATTATCGGCCTCGGCTCTAGGCATCCACAACGTGCTGGTCCTGACGGGGGACCCCATCACCATCGGGGATCACCCGACGGCCAAACCTGTTTTTGACGTAGACGCCGCTGAGCTCATGTCCGTCATGAAAAAAATGGAAAACGGCTTAGACATGACCGACCACAAATTGGACGGAGTCCCTACCTTTTCGATTGGCGCTGCGTTAAACCCGTGTGTGGAGGATATTGAGACGGAGATCTCCAAAACAAGAAAGAAAATCGAGAAGGGGGCTGAGTTCTTCCAAACGCAGGGTGTTTTTGAGATTTCACGCTTCCGGAGGTTCATGGAACGGTACCAGAAAGAGGGTTTTAAGGTTCCTGTTCTCGCCGGCATCATTCTTTTAAAATCCGTTAAAATGGCGAACTTTATGAACGAAAAAATACCCGGAATCTTTATCCCCAAAGAGATGATCGCGCGCTTTGAGACCACCACCGACCCCAAGGCTGAATGTGTCAAAATAGCCTCCGAAACCATCCGGGAAATACGGCCGTTAGTTCAGGGCGTGCACCTCATGGCGATCGGCTGGGAAGAGCTTATTCCCGCCATCGTCTCCTCCTCAGGAATTTCTTAAAAACAGCCCCTTTTTAGGCT
The DNA here is from genome assembly GCA_964503765.1 of uncultured Planctomycetia bacterium. Lineage (GTDB taxonomy): Bacteria > Omnitrophota > Gorgyraeia > 2-02-FULL-51-18 > 2-02-FULL-51-18 > CAZDBQ01. Next base: position 1,594 of record CAZDBQ010000062.1, read on the forward strand.
ATAATATTCGTTTACCTGGAAGGCCCCAAGTGAAGACCCATGACTTTATAAACGCTAAACGCAAAGGCAAAAAGTGGGTGATGTTGACCGCCTATGACGCGCCCACGGCTGAGCTATTAGAAAGCGCGGGGGTCGACCTCATTTTAGTAGGAGACTCCCTGGGGATGGTGCTTCTGGGTTATCCCTCTACGGCGGGCGTGACGATGGATGAGATGATTCATCATGCCAAAGCCGTACGACGAGGGGCAAAACGCTCTTTTGTCATCGGGGACATGCCGCTTAAAGGCATCGAAAAGGGCAAGCAGCAAGCCCTGGCCTCAGCGAGACGGTTTATCGACGAGGCGGGTTGTAACGCCGTGAAACTCGAGTGGAGCAAAAATTCTCTCGCCATCACGGATCACTTGATCAAAAATAGAATTCCTGTCATGGGGCATGTCGGCCTCACGCCGCAAACGGCTGGTAAGAAGGGCGGCTTTAAGGTGCAGGGGCAGGACGCGCTTAGTGCTCTTGGCATTCTCGAAGAATCACTTTTATTTGAAGCGCACGGCGCTTTTTCTGTTTTACTGGAATGCGTGCCGGCGCCTGTGGCGGCGGTCCTCACAAAAAAACTAAGGGTGCCGACCATTGGTATTGGCGCAGGCCCGGACTGTGACGGGCAGGTACTTGTTTTTCAGGATCTCGTCGGGATATTTAAAAAATTTACACCCCGATTTGTCAAGCGCTACGCGCAATTGGATGGCATTATGAAAAGAGCAGTGAAGCAATACGCGGAGGATGTAAGGCAATCCAAGTTTCCCCAAAAAAAGCACAGCTTTTCAATGAAGAAGGAAGAATGGGCCAAATTCAATAAAGCAGCAGGAGCCTTATGAGCGTAAAAGCACTCGGAATGATTTCAGGCGGACTTGATTCTACTCTAGCCACCAAAATTATGATCGATATGGGCATTGAGGTGGAGGGGATTAACTTTTCCACGGGATTTTGCGTTACCGAACACACCCGTAATTTTAAGGATAGCGAGAAGAAACCCCTTCGGCCAAATGAGGCGCTGCGCCTGGCGGGGGAGCTCAAGTTCAAATTGCACATCATCGACATCTCCAAGAATTACCTCCCAGTAGTCACGAATCCCAAATACGGTTATGGGGCCAATTCAAACCCCTGTGTGGATTG
>CAZDBQ010000063.1:0-3847 GCA_964503765.1 uncultured Planctomycetia bacterium
CGAAATCTCACGAACGCAAATCTGGCAGTGGGTAAAACACGGCGCTAAAATGTCCAATGGCCAAGCCGTCACCGCCGAACGGGTCCAAATGATCCTGAAGGAAGAACTGGGAACTATCGCTTCCTCGCTGGGTCCTGAAAAATACCGTGCCGGTAAATTTGAGCTGGCCTCAAAACTTTTCTACGAAATAGCTATTGGCAGCGACTGCCCTGAATTTTTGACTTTAGTCGCTTACGATCACATCCACTAACAAGCAAACAAGGAGTAAAAATGGACAAAAGCGAATTCCTCGCGGCCCTAGCAAACAATTGGAAAAAATCTCCCCGCTGGAAAGGCATTCAAAGGCCCTATTCTCCTGAGGACGTTTATAAGCTTAAGGGCACCATCCATCGGGAGTACACCCTGGGAAGAATGGGGGCTACCCGCCTGTGGCGGCTCCTCAATGACGAAACCTACATTCACGTCTTGAGCGCTGTGACGGGAAATCAGGCGATCCAGCAAGTGAAGGCGGGCCTCAAAGCCATTTACGTGAGCGGCTGGCAAGTGGCGGCCGACATGAATAATTCTCTGCGCATGTACCCCGACCAGAGCCTGTACCCTTCCGACAGCGTACCGTACCTTCTAAAGCGTATTAATAATTCCCTGCAGCGCGCCGACCAGATCCATCATCTAAAGGGAGACGACAGCACGTACTGGCTGGCTCCCCTGATTGCTGATGCCGAAGCTGGTTTCGGCGGGCCGCTCAACGCCTTTGAAATCATGAAACACATGATTGAAGAAGGCGCGGCGGGCGTGCATTTTGAGGATCAATTAGCGTCCGTTAAAAAGTGCGGACACCTCGGCGGAAAAGTTCTTGTTCCCACGAGAGAATTTATCACCAAGCTTGTCGCGGCAAGGCTCGCCGCTGACGTCTCCGGAGTCGATACGATTCTCATCGCGCGCACGGATGCGGAAAGCGCGTCACTCATCACCAGCGATGTCGATCCGTACGATCAACCGTTTATTTTAAATAAGGAAAGGACTCATGAAGGTTTTTATAATGTAAAGGCGGGCCTGGATCAGGCGATTGCCCGCGCACTGGCGTACGCGCCCTACGCGGATTTGCTTTGGTTTGAAACTTCCAAGCCGAATCTTGAACAGGCAAAAATCTTCGCGGATGCCATCCATAAGCAATTTCCCGGGAAATTACTCGCGTACAATTGCTCTCCCTCCTTCAACTGGAAGTCTAATCTGGACGAGGCGACGATCGCTAAATTCCAGCAGGAGTTGGGTAGGATGGGCTACAAATTCCAGTTCGTGACTCTCTCAGGCTTTCACGCGCTGAACTACAGCATGTTTACGCTAGCCAAGGAGTATCGTGACAAAGGGATGGCAGCCTACTCGAAAATGCAAAACGGAGAATTTGACGCTGAAAAAGACGGTTATGAGGCGACCAAACACCAGGAGTTTGTCGGAACAGGCTATTTTGACGCGGTGACTGAAATTGCCAGTCAGGGACTTTCGAATACCCTCGGCATGGAAGGCTCCACGGAGAAGGATCAATTCCGCAAAAAGTAGGGCGTATTTATTGGCCCGTTAATTTCGTCCATTGATCAGCGTGCTGAAATTCCATAGCCCGCGGCGTTCCGTTCAAATTGTCGTAACCGTAACTCGCCCACCCAAAATCAATGCCGGCGTTTTGGCAGGTCTGGCTGTCCACGTGGCTGTCCCCGATATAAAGCGTCTCTTTAGGGCTAGTCTTTAAAAAATCCATCACATGCTTCACCGAAGACGGGTCCGGCTTAGCGGGGTAGTCGGAGTCCAGCCCAATCACGACTTCAAAATAGCCACTCAACGAAAGCTCTTCTAAAATCTTCTTGGCTAAATCATGCGGCTTATTCGTAACAATGGCCTTCTTAAAGGACGCTAAGGGGCCTGATAACATTTCTCTGACCGCGGGATAAGTCTTGGTATGAACGACGGGACGCGCCCAATAATTTTCCTTAAAAAGGGCCACCGCGTTTTCAAGGGCCGTCTCGTCTTCATTAAGCGCGGGGCTTAAATCCCTGAACAACTCGTGCACACCCTTCCCGACCGCTTTTTTTACGGCCTCAATCGTGTGAGTTGGCAAACCAAAGGAACGTAAAACGTCATTGGCGTGCAAAGCAATATCCGGCGCCGTATCGACAAGCGTCCCATCAAAATCAAAGATAATCAGTCTATATTTTGTCATTAATCAAAAATAATTGTCTTGTTATCGCTCACAAATATTCGGTCTTCAAATACGAGTTTCAAGGCCCTGGCGAGCACCATTTTTTCAACGTCACGCCCCGCCTGCGCCATGTCTACCACACTATGGGAATGATCCACAGGAACCACACCTTGAGCGATGATGGGTCCTCTATCAAGGTCCGCCGTCACATAATGGGCGGTGGCACCGATAATTTTCACCCCGCGCTCCGCCGCCTGCTGATAGGGATGAGCTCCGCTAAAAGCGGGCAAAAAGGAGTGGTGGATATTCAGAATACGGTTTTCGTAGCGCGCCACAAATCCTTCCGAAAAAATCCGCATGTATTTTGCGAGCACAATGTAATCGGGGTGATAGCGTCCGATGGTCTTAAGAAGCGCGGCCTCATGCTCCTCTTTGCTTCTCCCCTCGCAGGGCACATGGTGATAGGGAATATGAAATTGGGCCGCGAGAGGCTTCAACTCATTGTGATTGCTCACCACCGCCAACACATTCGCGTGAAGCTCGCCGTACGCGTGACGCAGCAAGAGATCCCCCAAACAATGCGGCTCTTTCGTCGCGAAGAGAATAATATTTTTCTTCCGGTCTTTGCTGAGGGCTACCGTGGCGTCTTTGGGGAGATGGGACTGCACTTCCTTCGCCAGGCGCTTTGCATCGGCCTTGCCGGAAAACTCTGTTCTCATGAAAAACCGCTTGTTTTCATGATCGACAAATTCATCGTTATTCTCGATGTTCAGGCCTCTCCTAAAAAGAACGCCCGTGACCTTGTGCACAAGGCCCTTTTGGTCAGCGCATCCAATCCTTAAAATATGCGTGTCAGCCACAGTTCACACCCTCCCCTTTAATGACCGTGTCCGCCTTCTCCGTGAGCATGCCCATGTTTGAGCTCGTCTTCAGTGGCGGGGCGTATTTCCATTACCTGCACGTCAAAAATTAAATTCTGGCCAGCCAACGGATGATTTCCATCCATAGAAACTTCTGTCTCCGACAGGGCAGTGACCACAAATGTAGGCGAGTGGGATTCGTCGCCTCCCCTAAATCGATCGCCAATTTTAACCTCTTCGGCAGGGATCTGATCGCGGCCCACTTTTACCAGACGCGCTTCATCCCGCTCACCATAGGCTTCGGCTGCTGTCACGGCGATAATCTTCTTATCCCCTTTTTTTAGCCCCACAAGCGCCTTTTCAAGGCCCGGGATTATTTGGCCAGCCCCTTCCAAAACAGTTAAGGGCGCTTGGCCTTCCGATGAGTCCACTTTCCCGCCACGGTCATCGGTCACTTTATAATGAAATGATATCACCTGTCTTGCCATTGGATCTCCCCTTTTTGCTTAAGATTTTTGCCTATTGATTATACCAGGACGCGCGGACACAAAAAAGCCCCGCTTCACCGGTTGGGTGAAACGGGGCCCTTGTGAGTCAGATCTTATGAAAGTTTTCTGACGTTAGCGGCTTGCTCGCCCTTAGGTCCTTCAGTGATGTCAAACTCAACGAGTTCGCCTTCACGAAGAGATTTGAATCCGTCCCCTTGGAGCGCTGAATAATGGACAAACACGTCCTTTTTTCCGCCCTCGGGTGTCACAAATCCGTAACCTTTTTGGTCGCTAAACCACTTGATGGT
>CAZDBQ010000064.1:0-6818 GCA_964503765.1 uncultured Planctomycetia bacterium
AAATCTCAAATCAAGCAAAACGTGCCCCTTTTGCCCAGGGAATGAATCGATGACGCCTCCTGAGATTTTATCGCTTGGCCGGAAGGCCGGCACGAAAACTCAGTCGGGCTGGCAGGTCCGAGTCGTGCCTAATAAATTTCCTGCGTTACGCATCGAGGAGAGCACGGAGAAATACGCGATTGGAGTTTATGACAAACTGGGCGGTTTTGGCGCCCATGAAGTTATCATCGAAGGCCCTGACCACGAAAAGGAAATGGCCGACCTGTCATTGGAACATCTGGAATGGGTGATCCAGACCTACCGTGACCGCATCCTAGATTTAAAAAAGGACCCCCGCTTCAAATATATCCTTATTTTCAGAAATTATGGGGCCTTTGCGGGCGCGAGCCTTGAACATCCCCACTCCCAACTCATCGCGCTACCCGTCGTGCCTTCCCGAGTCCTGGAAGAGGTGAAGGGGTCTGAGAAGCATTTTGAATACACGGACCGATGCATCTTTTGTGACATGATGGACCAGGAGCGAGCCGCTAAGAAACTCACGATCATTTCCCAGGGCGGGTTTCTGGCGCTGACACCCTTTGTTTCCCGCTTTCCGTTTGAAACTTGGATTATGCCCACGGAGCACGAAGCCAGCTTTGATGCTATTTCGGACGAAAAAATAAAATCCCTCGCAGTTGTTTTAAAAACGACTCTTACAAAGATAAAAAAATCACTCAAAGACCCTTCGTACAACTTAATGATTCATACCCTCCCGGTCCATGGAAAAGAGTTTGAGAGCTTTCATTGGCATATCGAGATTATCCCGCATCTGACGCAGGTGGCTGGTTTCGAGTGGGGGACCGGTTTTTATGTGAATCCCACGCCCCCGGAGCTGGCCGCCGAAACCCTGAGGAATCAGCCCGCTTAAACCGGTGACTTTCCTACTTAACTCTGTTATAATCAATAACTTATGAAAAAATTTTTTCTCAGGATACTCATAAGCCTCGCATTTATCGGACTTTTGTTTTATTTGGTTAGGGAGGACATCCCTCAGGTCATAAGCGCCCTAAAGAATATCCACCGTCCGCTGTTAGCCCTTTCCGTGTTGATTTCACTGGCGACCGTCCTGATTCTGTCAAAGCGCCTCCAGCTCATCTTCGCGGCGGAAGACGTGAAAATCAAGCTTTCCGAAGCCACCCACCTGACCTTTATCGGGTATTTTTTTAATAATTTTTTACCCACCTCTGTAGGAGGCGATATCGTGAAGGTCATGTGTGCCTCCAGGATCACCAAGAATCCTGTAAAATCCGTCACGTCCGTGCTGATGGACAGAATCTTTGGCTTATTTACGTTTGTTTTAATTCCCAGCATCAGCCTTCTTTTTTTTCTCAAGCAGATCAAGAATCCCGCGGTGCCCATGATTATTTATTCCTTCATGGGCCTCTCGCTTTTTTTCTTTTTTATACTCTTTAATCGTAATGTGGCGAGGAGGTTCGGGTTTATCGAAGTGATACTCAATTATTTCCGTTTAGGAAAGAAGGCGAGGAGCATTTATGACGGCCTCCACAATTTCAAGAATCATAAGGGGGTTGTCGCGCAGGCGATACTCCTTTCTATCATCGGACAGAGCATCAATATTCTTGTTTTGTATTTCATGGCTAAGGCGTTGGGGGCCAACGCGGAACTTATTTATTTTTATCTCCTGGTCCCGGTCGTGCATTTATTGAGCATGCTTCCGTCATTGAATGGTTTGGGAATTCGCGAGGGGGCTTACACCTATTTCCTGTCGCCGTATCTTGGCAGGGAGAATGCCGTGGCGTTGGGACTGCTGTGGCTGGGGCTGCTTTTTTTTCTGAGCCTGATAGGCGGCATCATTTATTTGGTGAAGCACAATTATCATGTTCAATTCAAATGGAAGAATGCTGAGCGTTTAGCGGATAGCGCATAGGAGTCTTGAATGAAAAAAATACTCATAATTCACGGGCCAAACCTCAATTTACTGGGAAAGCGGGAACCCAAGGTGTATGGTTCGGTTACGATAAAAGAAATTGACGGGCTTCTGGCAAAATTGGCCAAAGAAAAAAAAGTCGCCATTGAGACGTTTCAGTCCAATCACGAGGGGGAGATCGTCTCAAAGATTGGCGAGGCCAGGGGGACCTTTGACGCCATTGTGATTAACCCGGCCGCTTACACGCACACGAGTGTGGCGATACGCGATGCCATCTCCGCGGTGAAAGTCCCCACAGTGGAAGTCCATCTTTCGAATATTTATGCGCGGGAGGAATTCAGGCACCACTCACTCGTGGCGGGCGTCGCCGCGGGCCAGATATCCGGTTTCGGCGCCAAAAGCTATGAATTGGGCTTTTTGGCCGCGCTCAGCGTGCTCGATCAGAAAAAGAAAAAATGACTCCGCCAAGACTAAAGCGCTTATTTCAGGCATTTGATAAAAAAGAAATAGACGCGCTGCTTGTCAGCTCCTGGCCAAACGTTACCTACCTTTCAGGTTTTAAAGGCACGGAATCCTGGATTTTAGTTTCTCCCAAGGGGCTGTATTTCATTACGGACTCCCGTTATTCCGAGCAGGCTAAAAATGAAGCCAAGGGCTTTCAGGTCATTTTGAGAGATAAGCAAAGCGTCTCACAGATTGTCGCTGATTTAGCTAAGAAGGACAGTCTAGGAAGGATAGGCTTTGAGGCCTCGATTGTCACGCACGCCTTTTATCTCGCCTTGGAGCGCCAGATCGGGGCCCAGAAGCTTCGGGCAACGAGAGATTTGGTGGAAGATCTGAGGCTCATAAAGGACGCGTTTGAGGTACGGCAGATTAAGAAGTCAGCGGATATCGCGGTCCAGGGATTTCACTACGTCAGGCAGGTCGTCCGGCCAGGGATGAAGGAGAGAGAGGCTCAGGGCCGGCTCGAGTATTTTACAAAATCGGTTGGCGCTGAAAAGCCGGCATTTGATATTATTATCGCCGCTGGTGCCAGGTCCTCGATGCCGCATTGCCAAACCAACCAGACCCCCATCCGAAACAATGACATCGTGCTGGTGGATATGGGGGTTGTTTACGAGGGGTACTATTCGGATTTGACCCGCCCTATATTTTTAGGTAGAATGAGCGCTTTGCATAAAAAGATCCGTCAGATTGTGTGGGATGCCCAGCGCGCAGGCATAAAAAAAGCGGGCCCTGGCGTTCCGGCCAGGGAAGTGGACGCCGCTTGCCGCGATTTTATTGAAAAAAAGGGTTATGGCCGCCACTTTGGCCACGGAACAGGACATGGAGTGGGCTTAGAAATCCACGAAGCGCCCACTGTTTCGTCCAAAAGTGACACCATTCTTAAGCCTGGGATGGTTATTACAGTAGAGCCCGGTATTTATCTGCCCGGGAAATTTGGTGTTCGAATAGAGGATATGGTTTTAATTACCGAAAAAGGAAATGAGGTACTGACGCGTGATCTCGACAAGCCAGTTTAAATCAGGGGTTATTATCAAAATTGACAATGTCATGTTTGAAATCATCGAATTTCAGCTGGTGAAGATGCAGCAGCGCCAGCCGATTGTCAGCACCAAGTTAAGAAATATCAAATCGGGGAGTGTTCTTGATATGAAATTCCGCTCCGGCGATAAGTTTGAGGAGGTACATCTAGAGGACAAGACCATCCAGTACCTGTACCACGACGGCAATAATTACCATTTCATGGATTCAGAAGCCTACCATGAGGTTGTGGTGAGCGCGGAAATTTTGGGAGACAAGGTGAATTATTTGAAAGACAATGCTGAAGCGGTGGGTAAATTTTCAGATGAGGAGTTAATCTCCGTTGAATTGCCCTCGTCAGTCGTCCTGGCTGTCACTGAAACGGAGCCGGGAGTACGGGGCGATACGGCCAAGAGCGGAACAAAGCCGGCAAAGGTGGAGACAGGGGCCAACGTGAAGGTGCCTCTTTTTGTCAACAGCGGTGACCGCATCCGGGTGGATACGAGAACCGGCCAGTATCTTGAGAGGGCATAATGAATATCAAAGAAATTAAAGAAATGATTCAGCTGATGAATGAAAACGGACTCACCGAGTTTGAGATGGAGAAGGATGGGCTTAAAATCCGTCTCAAGAAAAGCGCTGCCGGTTCTTTTGAACAAACCATCATTCACGAAGCCAGGCCCGCTCAGGTTAGTTCAAGTGCAAGAGAGGCCGCTGAACTGAAGGAATCTATCAGTAAGGCCGCGGCTGCCGCCCGGACAGTCATCAAATCCCCGATGGTGGGGACTTATTACGCGTCCCCGGCCCCTGACGCGCCTCCGTTTGTTCAAGTGGGCTCCCAGGTAGAGGTGGGTCAGGTGATATGCATCATTGAAGCCATGAAGCTGATGAATGAAATCAAATCGGAAGTTCGTGGCAAGGTGGTCGAGCTGCAAGTCAACAACGGCGACCCGGTGGAATTCGGCCAATCTTTAATTTTACTCGAGTAATTCTGCTCCTCACAACCGGAATTTAGCGAGCCTCCAATGTTTTCAAAAATCCTAGTTGCTAATCGTGGCGAAATAGCCCTTCGAATTATCCGGGCCTGCAAAGAAATGGGCGTCCGCACGGTCGCGGTTTATTCCGAGCCGGACGCGCAGTCTCCGCACGTGGAGCTTGCGGATGAAGCGGTGTGCATCGGCCGGGCCGCTTCCAAGGAAAGTTATTTGAATATTCCCGCCATCATCAGCGCCGCTGAAATCACCGACGTCGACGCGATTCATCCCGGCTACGGGTTTTTGGCCGAGAACGCGCATTTTGCCGAAATCTGCGAATCATGCCAGATAAAGTTTATCGGCCCCAGTCCCAAGTCGATACGCGCGATGGGAGATAAGATTTCGGCGCGTGAAACCATGAGGAAGATCGGGGTCCCCATCATGCCCGGCACGCAGGAAGCCATTAAGGACAAGGACGACGCTCTCAAAATCGCAAAAAGAATAAAGTACCCGGTCATCATCAAGGCGACGGCCGGGGGCGGAGGGCGTGGGATGAGGATTTGCCACAATGAGGTGCGCCTCGTAAGCGCCATGTTGACCGCCCAGCAGGAAGCGGAGGCGGCCTTCGGAAATCCCGGGATTTATATTGAGAAATACCTTGAAAAACCCAAGCATATTGAATTTCAGATTCTAGCGGATACGCACGGGCACATGGTTCATCTGTACGAAAGAGACTGCACTATTCAAAGGCGTCATCAGAAGCTTCTGGAGGAATCGCCTTCGCCGTCCGTGGACTGGAAATTAAGAAAAAAAATGGGTGACGCCGCGATCCGGGCCGCCCGAGCGGTGAATTATGTGAACGCCGGAACGATCGAATTCCTTTTGGATACGGACGGGAAGTTTTATTTTATGGAGATGAATACTCGCGTCCAGGTGGAGCATGGAATCACGGAGCTTGTCACGGGGATTGATATTGTTAAAGAGCAGATCCGTATCGCGGCGGGCGAAAAGCTTTCGATCAAAAGGCAGGACAAGATCCCTTTGAAGGGTCACGCGATGGAGTGCCGCATCAATGCCGAGGATCCGCTTAATAATTTTACGCCAAGCCCGGGCAAAATAGAGATCTACCGTGCGCCCGGCGGCCCTGGGGTCAGGCTCGACAGTCACGCCTACGCGGGTTACACCGTCCCGCCTTACTACGATTCCATGATTGGAAAGCTCATGACTTACGGGAGAAATCGGGGAGAGGCGATCAGCATCATGCAGAGAGCTTTGGAAGAATACGTGATAGGGCCTATCAAGACCACGATCCCCATCCACAAAGAGATTCTAAAGAACCCCGTCTTCCGGCGCGGTCAGATGTACACAGATTTTATTCAAAGAGTTTTGGGGGAGTGGAGCGAAAAGGATATGGACGAGAGCGCGTTGCAAACAAGTTCGGGGAAAGCATGAGAGGAGATAAAATGAAAGTTGGCATTTTGACCGGCGGCGGAGATTGCCCCGGCTTGAACCCAGTGATTCGCGCGGCCGTAAGAACGGCCATGCAAGAAGGCTATGAGGTGATTGGCATCCAAAACGGATGGAAGGGCCTCGTCGAAAATAATGTAAAGGTTATGGATCATAATGATATTTCCGGAATATTACACAGGGGCGGCACCATCTTGGGGACTAGCCGCACAAACCCCTACAAGGATAAAGGCGCCCTTGAAAAGCTGAAGAATAACTTTAAGCAAATAGGGCTGGGAGCTTTAATCGCGATTGGCGGAGAAGACACGCTGGGCGTGGCTTCCAGGCTGTTCAAGGATGGCTTTAATGTGGTGGGGGTGCCCAAGACGATAGACAATGACCTTTCTGGCACGGATTTCACGTTTGGTTTTGATACCGCCGTGAATATCGCGATGGAAGCCATTGACCGTCTTCACAGCACGGCCGAGAGCCATCAGCGAATTATGGTGGTGGAAGTTATGGGCCGTCATGCCGGTTGGATCGCGATCCATTCGGGCATCGCGGGTGGCGCGGACTTGATCCTGATTCCAGAAGTCCCCATCAAGATGAGTGAGGTTTTGGAAGTTATTAAAAAGAGGAATGATCGGGGAAAGAATTTCAGTATCATCGTTGTCGCGGAGGGCGCCAAGTTTGACGGCTCCGAAGTGACGGTCGAGAAAACGTTGGACGATTTTGGCCACGTGCGCTTGGGAGGGATCGGAGAATTACTGGGAAAAAAAATCGAGGAGATGACCGGTTTTGAGACGCGTGTGGCGGTGCTGGGGCATATCCAGCGCGGCGGAAGCGCTACCGCTTTTGACAGAATGCTGGGGACGCGTTTTGGCGCCAAGGCCGTTGAACTTGTGAAAAAAGGGCAGTTTGGCCAGATGGTTGCCTTGAAGGGCAAT
>CAZDBQ010000065.1:0-4452 GCA_964503765.1 uncultured Planctomycetia bacterium
CCCGTTCCCGTATCAGAATTGACGACTTGATCCAGGCCCTCCTGGATAGCTTTCCACTCCTGAGAGGAAATCGTCATTGATTTCGTGTGCCGCTCGGAAACTTTTTCGCCTTCTATTTTATCGATAACATGAGGCCTTAAAAGCTGCCCCTTTGTTGCGACAGCGCCAATCATGACCAATGCCTGAAGAGGCGTTACCTGAAGATACCCCTGGCCGATGGAAAGATTGGCGGTCTCGCCGTCATACCAAGGCTGCCGAAGCGCCCTCCTCTTCCATTCCGCGGAGGGGACAAATCCCGCTTTTTCTCCGGGCAAATCAACGCCGGTGGCTTTTGAAAAGCCAAACTCCACCGTTTTTTCAAACAATGATTCAATTCCGGCAAGCAGCCCTGTGGTATAAAAATAAAAATTGCAGGAATGGGCGAAGGCCTGCGCTAAATTCTGCGGGCCGTGACCAGCCTCATTCCAGCATCCAAAGCGTTTTCCCCCAACCATGAAATAGCCGGGACAATCAAAGGAAGTGCCAGAACTTAACCGGTGCCGTTCCATCGCCGCCAATGCCGTGACTATTTTAAAAATAGACCCGGGGGGATATTGGCCTCGAGTCCCCCGATTCACCATGGGTGAATTGGCGCCATGCAAATATTTTCCTACCTGCTTCCTGCCCTTGCTTGAGGCAAATAAGTTGGGGTCAAACGAAGGCGAGCTGTTCAAAGCAAGCAAACCCCCCTCTCCAAGCTCCATCACCGCCACGGCGCCCTTTTGGGATTTCAAACGCTCCTGGATAAACGACTGGAGCTTCGCGTCAACCGTCAACTGAATGTCTTTGCCCTCTTTTGGCTCCTTGACACCGAGCGCTCGGACAAATCTCCCGCGGTTGTCCACCTCCATCTGCAAACCCCCTGAGCGGCCGCGCAGGTAACTTTCATAAATTTTTTCAACGCCATCCCGCCCCAGCCAATCCGACTGACGGTACCCATAAAACTCAAGCCTGTCAGTCTCCGCCTCCGCCAGCGGGCCTATAAATCCGGTCAGATGAGCCGCTGATTCCTCAAAGGGGTATTCCCTGCGCGGCCGAGTCTCAATCATAAAGCCCGGCAAGAGATCCAATTTTTCCTCAATCGCCATCGCCTGGGACGGGGTAATGTCCTCCGCCATCAGGACCGTGTTAAAAGCCCCTTGCTTCTTTTTTTGAAAGCTCTTCTCAAGCGCTTGGGCATCACCCTGCAAAATAGAGCTGACAATTTTACAGCTTTGTTTGATTCTTGATTTAGCCTCCCGCGGAATGGCCGAACAGTTATAACTTAAACGGTTCGTCGCCAAGGACAACTCGTTCCGGTCCAATATCCTCCCCCGGGGCCCTTCCAAAAAAATGACGCGTATCCTGTTTCTTTCCGAAAGGGAGCGGTAGTAATCCCCTTTCACGATCTGCATTCGGACGAGATTAAAAAAAAGCGCTAAAAACCCGGCCAGGACTAAAAGGGAAAGACGGGTCGCTCTCACGCCGGCCCCCAGGCCCGCCGTCTTTCAGCTTTCACGAAAGACACGTTCTTCAGCACAGAAAATAGGATTGGCGAAAGAGCCGCCGTCAAAAGAAGATGCCACGGCATAAAGGCCTCCCCCAACAAGGCCGCGTCAAACCACGCTTCTTGGATTTTGATTTTAAAGAGCACAAGGTTCATTAAAGACGCAAAATAATTTCCCAGGGTGGGTAACAATAATTGGGTTAAAAGGCTTTCTCGAAAGAGTTTTGATGAGGCGAGTCCGGACAATACACCCAGAACCGCGAATAAAATCATCTCGTTTCCTATTTTGCCTATCCCAAAGAGATCCAGAAAAAAACCGGCGTACGCGCCTATCACCAGGCCGAACAGGGGGCCTTCCACGAGCGCGTAGAAGATGATTCCGATGACCAGAAGCGGCGGCAGTGAATGGGCTAACATGAAATCAAACCCGTTTTGGATTAAAAATAGCAGGAAGATCCAAATAAAAGCCAGAAATCTTGTCTTATTCAATGATCGAGACCTCCTCGATACGGCTGAGATCTGTCAGAGGCTTTACCTCCGCCACTTGGTATATCTGGCCAGGCTCTTTCCAAACACGCGTGACTTTCCCGACCAATAGCCCTTTCTGAAAAAAGCCGCCAAATCCGGCTGTCTCGATGAGGTCACCTGCCTTCACCTCCGTGTCCATGGAAATATACTTCATGCGGCACTCGCCTCTCGACGTGCCAAACAGGATTCCCTCCTGCCGGGTCCGCTGAATGAGAACCCCTATCCGGAAGTTCGGATCCGTGATGAGCAAAACCTTAGAGACGGCCGGGCCCGCTTCAATAATTTTACCCACCAGGGACAACTCCGACAAAACAAGCGTATTGGGCCTGACACCCTGCCGCTTGCCCTTGTCTATCAAAAACACCCTGTTCCAGGAGGAGGGAGATCGGGCAATGACGCGAGAAAATATTGTCCGCCGAACACTGGGAGGAAGAATCTTTCTTAGGCTGAGGAGTTTTGTAAGACGGGCGTTTTCCTGGGAAAGCTCCTCCATTTGAAAACGGTCCACGCGGCTCTGTGACAACACCTTTTTTAAGGCCTTATTTTCTTCGGCGTTCTTTCTAAAGTAAAACAAGTCCAGCGCTCCTTTTGCCACATCCCTGGAAAAAGACACGGGGGCCTCTAACCATGAATAGACAGAGCCTTTTACGAAAACGGCGGCGGAGACAGGAAGTGCGGTGAGAGAAAAAAGGAGGAGGGCAATTCCAAAAAATACGCGTGTTGGCTTTAACACATTTTAGAGTGTTCTAAATCTAACCGTCAGCTCTCGATGGTGCGATTGGCCGAGACGGTGACCCTTTTTAGGTAATGAAGTTCGCTCAAAATCTTGCCGGTGCCGTTTGCCACCGCGATCAAAGGGTTCTCGGCGACATGAACCGGAAGACCCGTTTCTTCAGAAATCAGTTTATCCAAGCCTCTAAGCAGTGAGCTTCCGCCCGCCATGACAATTCCCCGGTCAATCAGATCAGCGCAAAGCTCGGGAGACGTTCTTTCCAACGTCACGCGTACCGCTTCAATAATGTGCTGCACCGGCTCCGCCAGCGCCTCCCTGACTTCTTCGGAGGTAATCCTGACCATCTTGGGGAGGCCCGCTACCAAATCCCTTCCCCTGATCTCCATGGAAAGCTCCTCTTCCAGGGGATAAGCCGATCCAATCTTTATTTTAATCTCCTCAGCTGTTCGCTCTCCGATCATGAGGTTGTACGTTTTTTTCACGTGCTCCACAATGGCTTCATCCATCTCATCGCCGCCAATGCGGATGCTCTTCGAAAATACAATGCCCGCCAGGGAAATGACCGCCATCTCGCTCGTACCGCCGCCGATGTCAATGATCATGCTGCCGGCAGGCTCCTGAATAGGCAAACCTACGCCAATCGCGGCCGCCATGGGCTCTTCGACCAGGTAAACTTCACGGGCGCCGGCGTGCAGCGCCGAATCCCGGACAGCTCTCTTTTCGACTTCGGTGATGCCGGAAGGAATCGCGATGACCATGCGGGGGCGGACAAAACGCTTGCGGTTATGAACTTTATTAATGAAATGGCGGAGCATGCTTTCGGTGATTTCGAAGTCCGCGATAACACCGTCTTTCATCGGGCGTATCGCGACGATGGACCCCGGCGTGCGGCCCAACATGCGCTTGGCTTCGTCACCAACGGCGAGCACCTCACTGGTCCCTTTTCGGATGGCCACAACGGAAGGCTCGCACAGCACAATCCCCCGCCCTTTCACATTGACAAGGGTATTGGCGGTTCCCAGATCGATCCCCATGTCATTGGAGAAAAACCCAAGTACCCAATTGGTAACTGTATTGAAAAAATCGAGAGTTTGTTTCAAAGAAGAGCTCTTGTTTACCTGCCTGAAGACCTGCTGATTGTTAAAATCTCTTGGGACGCATGATTATAACAATGACCCTAGGGGGTGTCAATCATTTGATAGTCGGCGCCGCACTGCCTCAAAAGGTCAAAAAAATTCGGAAAAGAGGTATTGATGCACTCCAAGTCCTCGACACGGGTCTCCCCTTCGGCGGCGAGGCCGGCCACGATAAGCGACATCGCGGTTCTGTGGTCCTGGAAAGACTGGAGATTGGCGCCTTTGAGCGGTGTGGGGCCTTCAATAAAAAGCGAGTTGCCCTCCACCCTTATCTTGGCCCCCATCTTCGTCAGCATCGACGAC
Organism: uncultured Planctomycetia bacterium; assembly: GCA_964503765.1. Taxonomy (GTDB): domain Bacteria; phylum Omnitrophota; class Gorgyraeia; order 2-02-FULL-51-18; family 2-02-FULL-51-18; genus CAZDBQ01. Next base: position 4,226 of record CAZDBQ010000065.1, read on the forward strand.
ATGGACGCGATACGGTCGGTCTCTTTTACCCTCAACTCATCGGCGTCACGGATAACGCTGGTGCCCGTCGCTTGTGTCGCCAACACAGTGAGGATTGGAACCTCGTCAATCAACGAAGGCAACTCCTCCTTTTTTATCTCAAACGCCTTTAAACTCTGCGCGCGAATCGAGAAATCGGCAGTGACTTCCGGCCCGTCCGTATTCAATGCTAGAACGTGAATTTCGGC
>CAZDBQ010000066.1:0-8835 GCA_964503765.1 uncultured Planctomycetia bacterium
TGGCCACGGTGACCTTTCAAAATTATTTCAGGATATACAAAAAATTAAGCGGCATGACCGGAACGGCGCAAACGGAGGCGGCCGAGTTTCACGAAATTTATAAACTAGACGTCGTCGTGGTTCCTACCAACCGGCCCATGGCCCGGCAAAACTTCCCCGATCGCGTCTACCGGACAGAGAAGGAGAAGTTCAACGCGGTGGTCAATGAAATTGCGGAGCTCCATAAAAAGGGGACACCCGTTCTGGTGGGCACGATCTCCATAGAAAAGTCGGAGCACTTGAGCGGGCTCTTAAAAAGGGCGCATGTGCTTCACAACGTTTTGAACGCTAAATACCATGAGATGGAAGCGGAGATCATAAAACAGGCGGGGCAAAAAAGCGCGGTCACGATCGCGACGAACATGGCCGGACGCGGAACGGATATTGTGCTGGGTGAGGGGGTTAAGGATCTCGGCGGTCTGCGTGTCATCGGAACAGAAAGACATGAAGCGCGCCGTATTGACAACCAGCTGCGCGGGCGTTCCGGACGTCAGGGAGATCCGGGCTCCTCGAGATTTTATCTTTCACTGGAAGATGATTTGATGAGAATCTTTGGCTCTGAGCGTATCTCGGGGCTCATGCAAAAACTGGGGATGGAGGAAGGGCAGGAAATAGAACATCCCTTCATCACCGGCGCTATTGAGACCGCGCAGAAGCGCGTGGAAGGAAGAAATTTTGAAATAAGAAAACAACTTTTGGAGTACGACAACGTGATGAATCGTCAGCGCGAGGTTATTTATGAGGAGCGGCGCAAGGTGCTGGAAGGGGAAAACCTCAAGGAACATTACCTTGGCATGATTGAAGAGGTGATGGATGAGCTCACAGCGGGGTACGCGCCGGGCGAGGATGAAAACGCGTTCAAGGGGCTTTCGGAGAGCGCCCGCAAAATATTTCCGATCTCGCTGGAGAGTTTAGAATCGTCCTCCGGAACGGAGCTAGCGGACGCGCTGATCGAACGAACAAAAGCGGCTTATGAGAACAAAGAAAAAAGTATTGGTGTTGATTTTTTAAGACACCTCGAGAGGATTATCCTGCTCGATGTGGTGGATTCCAAGTGGAAAGACCATCTCAGGAATATGGACAATTTGAGGGAGGGGATAGGACTCCGCGCTTACGGCCAGAAGGATCCTCTCGTGGAGTACAAGCGTGAGGCGTTTGAGGCCTTTCAGACGATGGTGCAAGTCATTAAAGAGGACTCGTTGGAGTTTATCTTCAGGGTCCAGCCCACTTCTCCGGAAAGAATCGCCGAAATTCCTGAGAAACGATCGACCCCGCTTCATTTTATCCATCCGGACGCCGCCGCGACTCTGAAAAAAAGTGTTCTCACGGAGATCGCCGCCCCAGAGGAAAATGGCGCCGCTCTTCCGAGGCCCGCGTCGCTACCGGCCGAGGATAAGGTGGGACGCAATGAGCCTTGCCCTTGCGGCAGCGGGAAGAAGTACAAAAAGTGCCACGGCGCGTAAAATAAATGGTAAGGCGATTCCGCGGCTTCCTCCTCACAGCGCTTTCAGCGATTCTCCTGGTACTGCCTTTTCATTTCGGTGAGTTTTGGCTTCTAGCCTTTTTTGCTTTTATTCCCTATTTTTTCGTGCTGGAAAACCAGTCGTCCGCCGACGCCTTTAAAACCTCTTACACTTTCGGTTTTTTGTTCTTCGCTTTGCTGGGATTTTGGCTAACATTGGTCAGCTTGCCTGGTTTTGTGTTGATGGCAGCCTACCTCGCGCTTTACTTCGCTTTTTTTGGAATGGCCTCCGCCGCTTTCTTGAGCCAGTCCCAAACGAAAATCCGGGCATTATTTTTCATACCAGCTTTCTGGGTGATTTCCGAATACCTCCGGGGATGGATCATCAGCGGCATTCCCTGGTCGCTTTTGGCGTACAGTCAGTGGAAAAATATTCTTTTTATTCAGATCGCGGATGTGACAGGGGCGTGGGGCGTTTCCTTTTTCGTCCTCTTGGTCAATCTGCTTTTGTTTAAGAGTCTGCGGCTCTTTGTGCGGCAAGAGAAAGCCGAAGACAATCCGTTGGTGTCTGGGCCTGATAGGATGCGGCGGCTAGGGGTCTTGGCGGCGATTTTGGCCGCGGTCCTGTTTTCAGTCTGCGCCTATGGCGGGGTTGCGCTTCATCAGAGGGACGCTTTTTACAGAAACGGCCAGGAAAAGGCAAAACTGCGCGTTGCGGTGGTTCAGGGAAATATTCCGCAAGAACAAAAATGGGACGCCCAAGTCAAAGCCATCATTTTTGAAAAATACAAGCGCTTGACGTTTATGAGCGCGGTTGAAAAATCCGATTTGATTGTCTGGCCGGAGACCTCCTTTCCCGGCTATCTGGAAGATGAACCGATCATGGCTTTGCAATTACGCAATTTGGTGCGCCAATCGAGGACGGAGGTTCTCGTGGGGGCGCCGACCATCGGGGACATTGATCGCGGCCTTCGATTTTACAACAGCGCGATCCTTTACAATTCTGACGGGGAGGAGAGAGCCCGATACAACAAGGTACACCTGGTTCCCTTTGGGGAGTTCATCCCTTTTGAGCCGGTCTTTGGCATTTTAAGAAATTTTGTTCATATCGGACGCTTTAGCCACGGGAAAGAAAAAACAATCTTTGAAATAAAATCCCGTTATCAAAAGACAAACATTAAGGCCAAGTTTGGCGTGTTGATTTGCTACGAGGATATCTTTCCAGGGCTTGTGAGAGATTTCTGCCAAAATGGCGCGGACTTCCTAATCAATATGACCAATGACGCCTGGTTTGGCAAGACAACTGCGCCCTACCAGCACGCTCAGGCGTCTATTTTTAGGGCTGTGGAAAACAGGGTGAATATTGTGCGGGCCACCAACACCGGCTTTTCGTGCTTTATCTCTCCTGAGGGCAGGATTCTGTCCCGGGTGCAGGACAAGGGTGAGGAAATTTTCGTGACCGGGCACAAAGGGCAGGACCTGATTTTGAGAAAAACGAAGTCCTTTTATACCCGTTTTGGCGACATTTTCGTCTTTTTTACTCTATTCTTGAGCATTCTCGCCTACAAAGAAAATTCAAAACAAAACGCCTACTCGCGCGTTTGACTTCGGCTTTATCAGTCTATATAATGACGTTTCAACTCATTCCTAACAACACGGAAATGAATAAGTTATGAACGAAACCAACGACTTGGTTAAAGAGCGTTTTAAGAAATTTGAAGCCATAAAAGCCATGGGGGTGGATCCTTTTGGAGGCAAGTTCCTCAAGGACGCTTTGGTCGCGACTTTTGCCCAGGATTTCGTGGATAAACGGCGAGTCCGGACGGCGGGCCGTTTGTCAGCCATGCGTGTGATGGGGAAGACGACCTTTTGCGATTTGAAGGACGAAAGCGGGCGGATACAGCTCTTTGTTAAGCACGAACACCTAGGCGATGAAGCCCACAAACTCTTTGAGTGCCTAGATATTGGCGACATTATCGGGGTGGAGGGAGAGCTTTTTAAGACGAAGACGGGCGAGGTTTCCATTCGCGTTGATCAGTTGAAGCTATTGTCGAAGAGTTTGCGGCCGATGCCCGAAAAATGGCATGGGCTGAAGGACGTCGAAGCCCGTTACCGCCACCGTTACCTTGATCTTATTTCAAATGATGAGATTAAAGAACTTTTCAAGAAGCGCTCTCTCATTGTTCGTTCGATTCGCCGCATCCTCGATGAAAAAGGTTATCTCGAGGTTGAGACGCCGATGATGCACCCGATTCCCGGCGGAGCGGCCGGTAAACCCTTTAAAACACATCACGAGGCTTTGGGGCTTGATCTTTACCTGCGAGTGGCGCCTGAGCTTTATTTAAAAAAATTACTGGTGGGTGGTTTTGATAAAGTTTATGAGGTGAATAAGAGTTTCAGGAACGAGGGCATTTCGACCCGGCACAATCCTGAGTTCACGATGCTCGAGGTTTACACCGCCTATCAGGACGTGAATGACGTGATGGCGCTGACGGAAGAATTAATAAAGAAGACGGCTCAAGATATTTTTGGGACGTTGATTATCGAACAGGGAGGCAAGACAATTGATTTTAGCCACTGGCAAAAGGTGTCGTTCGCGGCTCTGATGAAGGATTCTTTTGGGATCACGCCTGAGGATGAGACGCAGCAGTGGATTGAGAAATTGAAAGCAAAGGGCATTAAGATCGAGGGAAAAGACCTCTCAAGAACGCAGCTCATCAACATCGTGGCCGAGCTCTTGGAGCCGGGCCAAGGGCCCGCCGTGGCGGGAGGAGGTTCTTCCCAGAAGAACCACCCGGTTTTTGTGACGGATTATTTTACGGAGCTTTGCCCTCTGGCCAAAAAAAATAAGAGCAACCCACACATCAGCGAGCGCTTCGAGCTTTACGTCGGCGGGATGGAGCTCGCCAACGGGTATTCAGAGCTCAATGATCCTATCGACCAGCGCCAACGGCTTCTGGCGGAGCTTAAGGAGAAGGGCAAGGAAAGCACTTTCGAGACGTTGGATGAAGATTTCTTATTCGCGTTGGAGCACGGGATGCCGCCTGCTGGCGGGCTTGGTATCGGCATTGACCGGCTCGTGATGCTGTTGACAGGCCAGCCTTCGATCCGAGAAGTGATTTTATTCCCGCAATTGAAGAAAGAATCATGAGTTACGAATGGTTGATCGCGAAGCGTTACATCTGGTCTAAGAGACGGCACCCTTTTGTCGGAGTCACCAGCACGATCTCTATTTTGGGGATCTCTGTGGGAGTCGCTGCGCTGATAGTAGTCTTGGCCGTGATGAATGGCTTTGATGAGGACTTAAAAAACAGGATTATCGGGACGCACGCCCATTTGGTGATTGAAAAAGAAGGCGGGCTTGATAATTCCGGCGTTCTCCTTGAAAAATTGAGCCGTGGCAGCAAGGTCGCCGGAGTCTCGTCTTTTGTCGAAGGCCAGGCGCTTGTCCAAAGGGGCGAAGTGGGCACGGGCGTGATGGTTCGGGGAGTGGACTTAGAACGGGAGAGGACTGTATCAAAATTTTACAGTTATGTGACTCAGGGAAAGCTTTCCGAAAGACCGGACAGCGTCGTGGTGGGTTCGGAGCTGGCCAAACGGTTTCGTCTTGAGTTGGGTTCTGAGATACAGGTGCTTTCTCAAAATTCTAAGAAGCCCTCTGTGTTTAAAGTGGAGGGCTTCTTTACCTCGGGCATGTACGAGTATGACGCCAACCTTATTTTCTTAAATTTAAAAAGCGCGCAGAGCCTCTTCGAGTTAGGCGAGGCGGTTAGCGGCATCTCCGTTTCGCTTAAAGACGCGGAGTTCGCCAATCAAGCCAAGAGTGAAATTCAAAAAGGCCTGGGTTATCCCTATTACGTAAGAACGTGGATGGATATGAATAAAACTCTTTTTGGCGCACTCAAACTTGAAAAGATCGTGATGTTTTTGATTCTGGCGCTCATTATTTTTGTGGCCTGCCTCAATATCGCCGGAAGCCTTACGATCATGGTGATGGACAAGACCAAGGACATTGGCGTCCTGAAGGCTTTGGGGGCGTCGCCACTGAGCTTAATTAAGATCTTTACCTTCGACGGCCTGCTCGTGGGGCTCGCGGGAGCGGGAAGCGGTCTTGTGATGGGGACGGGGCTCTGTTTTTTATTAACAAAATATCAGTTTGTGGATTTGCCGAAGGAAATTTATTATTTGGACCGTTTACCGATCCGGATGGAGTTATCGGACACCTTGGCTGTGCTGGCCATGGCGGTGGCTTTAAGTTTTTTATCAGCTTTTTATCCGGCGACGATGGCCGGCAGGCTGGACCCCGTGAAGGCGCTTCGGTATGAATGAGACGCGTCCGGCTGATTTGAAAATAACTGGCGCCGAAGGGCGCGGCCAGTTAAGAAATGATGAAACAAGTATTGAAGCGATGAACCTTAGCAAGGTATACTGGGATGGAGATCGTTCGCTTGAAATACTGAAAGATATTTCGTTGTCGGTGAGGAGCGGCGAAGGGGTTGCCATCTTGGGGCCCTCCGGATCTGGTAAAACGACGCTGCTGAACCTGCTTTCCGGCCTGGACAGGCCCAATGAGGGCCGGGTGCGGCTGGCGGGCGTGTCGCTCGACGAGTTGGATGAGAGGGAAAAAGCCCGGTTCATCAATAAGAACATTGGTTTCATTTTTCAGTTTTACCATCTTTTGTCGGAGTTTACGGCGCTTGAGAACGTGATGCTGCCGGCGCTGATGGGCAAGGGGCGTTCGAAGCGGCAAATTGAGGAGCGAGCCCTGTCGCTTCTTGAGCGGGTGGGTTTGAAAGAGCGGGTCACGCACTTCCCCAGCGAGCTTTCAGGCGGGGAGCAACAGCGGGTCGCCATCGCGCGCGCGCTGATGAATGACCCCAAAATTTTGTTTTGTGATGAGCCGACGGGAAACTTGGACGTTCAGATGGGCCTTGAGATAGCTGATCTTTTAAAGAATCTTTTTGAGAAAGAGAAGAAAACGGTATTGGTAGTGACGCACGATGAAAGAATTGCTAAAATGGCGGATCGTGTTTGGAATATTATCGATAGAAATTGGGCAATCGAATAGGAGAAAATAATGGGCCTTAAGATTTTTTTGGACAATAAGCTGGTGGATAAAGAAGACGCTGTCATCAGTGTGTTCGACCATGGTCTCTTGTACGGGGACGGCGTGTTTGAGGGGGTACGTTCCTACAACGGGCTTGTTTTTAAATTAAAAGAGCATCTCGACCGCTTGTTTGAGTCGGCCCATACGTTGATGCTCGACATTCCTCTTTCAAAAGCTGAAATTGAGAAGGCTGTGATCCAGACGCTCAAGGCTAATCGTCTTAAAGACGCCTACATCCGCTTGGTGGTGACGCGTGGCGTGGGGGATCTTGGGCTTGATCCGCGAAAGTGCAAGAAGGCAACCCTTTTTATTATTACGGATAAAATCGCGATGTACCCGAAGGATTATTACGAAAAAGGGTTGGTGATCGCGACGGTTCCAACGGTCCGCAATCATCCAGAGGCACTCAACCCTCAGCTCAAGACATTGAATTATCTCAACAATATTTTGGCTAAAATTGAGGCAACCAACGCCGGCGTGGACGAGGCCATTCTTCTAAATGCCCAGGGCTACGTGACCGAGTGCACAGGGGAGAATATTTTTTTCGTGAGCGGCCAATCGGTCGTGACGCCGCCACCCTACGTGGGAATTCTGAAGGGGATTACGCGGGACGTGGTGATGCGACTCGCCAAGGACATGCGCTTTACGGTGCGTGAAGATGTTTTCACGCGGCATGACCTCTATGTGGCCGATGAGGTTTTTTTGACAGGGACCGCGGCTGAAATTATTCCGGTGATCAAGATTGATAACCGCGTCATTGGGACGGGGAAGCCCGGAAAGAGCACGTTGAAGCTAATGTCAGAATTCAGGAAATTAACGCCGAAAGAAGGAGTGAAATACACCCTGTAATGCTTTGTGACGAATGCGGAAAAATTAAGGCGACGGTCCATTTGACCGAAATTATCAATGAGCAGATTACCAAACTCAACCTTTGCGAAGCCTGCGCCAAGGAAAAGGGTTCTGACGTAGAGCAGCATTTTGGGATCGCGGATCTTTTGTCGGCGCTGTCGGATGTGGAGGCGACGAGCCATGCCGCCGGAGTTGCTCCCCCTAAGAATAAGTGTGCCCATTGCGGACTGACTTATGACGATTTTAAAAAGATAGGCCGCCTAGGCTGCAGCGAGTGCTACGCCACTTTTAAAGTAAGTCTAGCGCCGCTTCTTAAAAGGATTCATGGCTCTCACCAGCATTTAGGCAAGGCGCCGGATCCGCTGCATTTGAAAGAGCAGAAAGTTTCCTCGAAGCTTTTAGAGGAACTGGAGGCTGTGAAGCAGGGGCTCTTGAAGGCGGTCAAGAATGAAGAATTTGAGGAAGCGGCCGCTCTCCGGGACAAAATAAAATTTTTAGAGAAGAAAATTAAAGAACACAAAGATTAAACGTGAAAATAGACGCTCTTCTAAAACATACGTGTGAATGGCTAAGGGGTACAGGTCCCAATTCGGACATCGTGATGAGCTCACGCATCCGGCTGGCCAGAAACCTTGAGAAGCAGCCTTTTTCTCATTGGGCCACGAAAAAGCAGGAAAAGGATACGCTTGAGGTGCTGGAGCAGGCGGTTCTCAGTGTGGAGTTGATGGCCGGATGTCTTCATGTCCGCATGGCTGAAATCGACGATGTGGACAAGCAGTTTTTGCTGGAGAGGCATTTGATCAGCCGTGAGCACATCGTGCACCCTGAATTTAAATCCGTGGTTGTCGGGGACAAGGAAATTACCAATATCATGGTCAACGAAGAAGACCATTTGAGAATTCAGGTGATGCAATCTGGTTTTAATCTTCAGGAATGCTGGCGTATCGCCAATCGCCTGGACGATTCTTTGCACAAGAAAGTGAAATTTGCCTACGGCGCGGAGTGGGGTTATCTGACCGCTTGCCCCACCAACACCGGCACGGGACTTCGTGCGTCCGTGATGCTGCACCTGCCGTCGCTGGTCATGACCAAGCAGATAAGCCGGGTGCTCCAGGCGATCACAAAATTGGGAATGACGGCTCGTGGGCTTTACGGGGAAGGCACGGAAGCCGAGGGCAACTTTTTTCAGATATCCAACCAGATCACGCTGGGATCTTCCGAAGAGGACATTATCGACAATTTGGAGAGGATTATCCGTCAGGTTATCGGTCACGAGGAAAACGCCAGAAAGACGTTGATGAAGCAAAATAGGGAAGTGCTTCAGGACAAGATTTGGAGGGCGAATGGCACGCTGCGCAGCGCTCATATTATCAACACC
>CAZDBQ010000067.1:0-6660 GCA_964503765.1 uncultured Planctomycetia bacterium
CCCGCGATGACATGCATGAGAGGCCCGCCCTGCTCGCCGGGAAATACTTCCGAATCAATCTGTTTGGCGAATTGCGCCCGGCACAACACCATGCCTCCGCGAGGGCCTCTGAGTGTTTTGTGCGTCGTCGTCGTGACAAACTCCGCGTAAGGAACCGGATTAGGATGAAGCCCGGCAGCGACCAGGCCCGCGATGTGGGCCATGTCGACAAAAAGAAAGGCGCCAACCTTGTCGCATATTTTCCTGAACCGCGCGAAATCGATCGTCCTCGGGTACGCCGAAGCGCCTGCCAGAATCATTTTGGGCTTGTGCTCAGCCGCCAGGGCTTCCAACTCATCATAGTCAATGCGCTCGTCCTTGGCGCTTACGCCATAAGGTACTATTTTAAAAAACTTTCCTGAAAAATTCATCGGGTGCCCGTGCGTGAGATGCCCTCCGTGAGACAAATTCATAGCCAGCACCGTATCCCCCGGCTTCAGCATCGAGAAATAAACCGCGGCATTAGCCTGCGATCCTGAATGCGGCTGGACATTCACGTGCTCAGCGCCAAAAAGCGCCTTTGCCCGCTCAATCGCCAGGTTCTCCACAATGTCCACGTTCTCGCAGCCGCCGTACCATCTTTTGGCAGGGTAGCCTTCGGCGTACTTATTGGTGAGGCAAGATCCCACTGCTTCCATCACCGCCAGGCTCGTAAAATTTTCGCTCGCGATCAGCTCGATGTTGTCATTCTGTCTATGGGTTTCCTTTAAAATCGCCTGGAAAACCTCAGGGTCATTCTTTGAAAGAGCGCTCATCTTTTTGACTTTACCTTTCTCTTGGGGCTAGTCGCGCTTTTTAAACTTTTTAATCCCACTTTCTTTTCCACACCGATTATCTGGTTAACCCGCCGTTTGTGGCGCCCGCCCTGAAACGCGGTCTGAAGCCATGACTTGACGATAAGCTCCGGCTCATCAAACAGATGCTCCGAACCCAGCACCAGAATATTCGCGTTGTTATGCTCACGAGAAAGAATGGCGACGTTTTTATCAAAACAGATCGCGGCGCGCACATTGGGCAGCTTGTTGGCGACCATCGCCATACCATTTCCGCTCTTGCAGATCAAAATCCCGAGATCCGCTTTTTTCTCGGAGACGGCCTTCGCCACTTTGAAAGCGTACACAGGATAATCACAAGGATCCGGAGACTTGGTGCCAAAATCAAGGGTCTGGTACCCTTCTGTAATGAGAAAATTGTTAATCTCTGATTTTAGGCCAAACCCTCCGTGATCCGCGCCCAAAGCAATTTTCATTTTACAGTACCTCCATAATTTTTTTTAAGCAATCAGAGATAGTCGTCAAAACATTCTTATAAAAATGTGCCGACATCCGGATCGGATCCGGAATATCCTTGTGCCCCTGTTCGACGGCAAAGTCTGTCAGAAGGCTTATTTTCTCCTTGGCCTCGGGGGCCATACGTAAAACAGCTTCTTTGTGAAGCCTCTCCATCACGAATATCCAATCAGCGGTTTGTATCATCTCGTGCGTCAACCTCTGGCTTCGGTGATCCGAGACATCCACGCCTTCTTCTTTCAGAACATTCACCGTTTCCTGGGTGGCGGGAAAGCCCTCGATCGCGCTGATCCCCGCCGAGATAACGGAAAAATCATCCGGCCGGTCGGCGACCATCTTGCGGAACATCCCCTCCGCCATCACCGAACGGCAGCTATTGCCCGTGCATACAAAGAGAATGTGCTTCACTAAAGGGTAGACTCTTTGCTTAAAATTTTCTTCCGATTATCGTTTTTAAACTTTTCAAGCGCCTTTTCAATCCGGGCGTCTTTAAGAGCCAGAATACGGGCCGCCAGGAACGCGGCGTTACGGACGCCTCCTGACCCTACCGCCACGGTCGCTACCGGCGTACCCGCGGGCATTTGAACCGTAGAAAGAAGAGAATCCATTCCTTTAAAGGAAGTAGTCTCGATAGGGATCCCAATCACTGGGAGCATTGTGTTCGCGGCAGTCACACCGGCTAAGTGAGCAGCGCCTCCCGCGGCGGCAATAATCACCTGGATGCCATTTTTCTTGGCGGCCTTCACAAAACTAACAGCCTCGTCGGGTGTCCGGTGAGCGGACAAAACCTTCGCGATAAAGGGGATACCCAGTTGCTTTAAAACTTCAGCGCAAGGTTTGAGCGCTGGCTCATCCGAATCACTTCCCATTAAGATCGCTACGATTGGTTTCATTTGAATATCCTCACGGCTTTATGTCCAATATCCTTCCGGTAATACATTTTGTCAAAAAATATCTTGTCCACCGCCTCATAAGTCCTTGAGAGCGCCTCAAACATCCCTCTCCCCGAACCGACCACGTTTAAGACACGGCCGCCGGCGGTGACGATATCCCCACCCAAGCGCTTAGTGCCCGCGTGGAAGACATGAATCTCAGGATGCTCTTTAGCGCTGGCAAGGCCCGCTATCTTTTTGCCCACTTCGTATTCCTCAGGGTAACCCTGAGATGCGATCACGACACAAACACAATCCTCGTCCTTCCACTCCAGCTTCACGCCGGAAAGACTGTTGTTGACCGTAGCCAGCATCAGTTCCAATAAGTCATTTTTCAAACGGGGAAGAATAGCCTGAGTTTCCGGATCGCCTAGCCGGACATTAAACTCAAGAACTTTAAACCCATGCGGGTTACTCATGATGCCCGCGTAAAGGAAACCTTTATAAGGGTGGCCCAGATCCCGGAATTCTTTCACGACCGGTATAAAAACTTTCTCTAAGATCTCCTTCTCCAAAGCCGGCGTCACGACAGGCGCGGGAGAATAAGCCCCCATGCCGCCCGTGTTGGGGCCGTGATCGCCTTCAAAAATCCTTTTGTGGTCCTGGCTAGACGCCAAAAGATGAATCGTGGTGCCATCCGTAATCCCAATCACCGAGGCCTCTTCCCCTTCAAGGCACTCTTCCACAACAATTTTTTCACCCGCTTTTCCAAAAACTTTCTTCACCATGTCCCGGTGGATCGCTTCCATCGCCTTTGGCTTGGAGGTCGCGACAACGACTCCTTTGCCTCCCGCCAAACCGTCGACCTTTATGACAATCGGAACTCCCTTTTGCGCCACATAGTCCATCGCTTTATCCGCGGACGTAAACACTTCAAACTCCGCCGTGGGAATCGAAAGCTTTCTCATCATCTCTTTAGCAAAAGCTTTGGACCCCTCAAGCTGCGCCGCGAAACGCGTGGGCCCAAAAATCCTTATTCCTTCTTTTTCAAAACGGTCCACGATGCCTTCGACCAGGGGTGCCTCAGGCCCTACGACAACAAGATCAATGGATTCTCGTTTGCAAAATTTTAGAATCCCTTCCTGGTCTTTGGGGGCCAAATCAACAATCTCAGCCACTTCTGCGATACCCCCGTTGCCGGGCGCGGCGTAAAGCTTCTTCAGCTTCGGGCTTTGCGATAATTTCCAACAAATGGCGTGTTCCCGCCCGCCGTTTCCGATCACCAAAACTCTCATTGTACGGAAACTCCTTTGCCTTTCGTAATCTCTCCTATCACCCACGCTCGCTCTTTGAACTTTGAAAGATGCGCGATCACTTTAAGCGCGCGCTCTTTGGGCGTGACGAGTATCATCCCGATGCCCATATTAAAGGTACGGTACATTTCCCTGTCCTGGGCGTGGCCGTGTTCCTTGATCCAACGAAAAACCCGCGGAATGGGCCAGGAGCCCATGTGAATCTGGGCACCGCACCCTTCAGGAAGCACACGCGGAATATTATCAAAAAAGCCGCCGCCGGTAATATGCGCCAAGGAAAAAATGGGCTCTTTCTCCAGCAACGATAAAATAGGTTTCACGTATATTTTGGTGGGTTTCAAAATTTCTTCGGCATGAGCCTGAATAAAATCGTTTTTCAGTACCTTCCGGACAAAGGAAAAACCGTTGGAGTGGACGCCGCTGGATGCCACACCGAGGATGACATTTCCGGGCTTTACTTTTTTACCGTCTATGATCTTTTCCTGGTCTACGACCCCCACGCAAAAACCCGCCAGATCAAAATCTCCGCGCGAGTAAAGGCCCGGCATCTCGGCTGTTTCGCCGCCGATCAAGGCACACCCGGCGTCCTTGCAACCCTTGGCGATGCCCAGAATCACTTGATTCATCATCGCCTGATCAAGCTTACCCACCGCGAAATAATCTAGAAAAAATAAGGGTTCCGCGCCCAAGGTCAAAATATCGTTCACGTTCATCCCGACCAGGTCAATGCCCAGACCTTCGTAACGACCGGTGAGCTTGGCAAGCTTGAGCTTCGTCCCCACTCCGTCCGTCGAGCTAACCAAAACGGGATTTTTATATTTTTTGTTCGGCAGGCGGCACAAGGCACCAAAACCGCCTATCCCGGCCAACACCTCGGGACGAGTCGTCATTTTCGCGTATGGTTTGATGCTTTCGACAAAACTATTGGCTTTGTCGATATCCACACCGGATCGCTTGTAAGTCATGCCTTTAAAGCTCATTAAAACCTCACTGGCACTTCGCGGTATGTCTTTCCGCGTGAAATTTATCAATTCCCTCAAACGGCACTGAATAGTTTCCGGACCAACAAGCCGTGCAATAGTTTTCCTTCGGAAGGCTCGCGGAGGCCAGCATTCCCTCCAAAGACAGGTAGCCGATCGAATCACACTCAAGGTACTTTCGTATTTCCTCGGTCGAATATTTATTGGCGAGCAGTTCTTCCTTCGTTGGGAAGTCGATTCCGTAGGCGCAAGGAAATTTGTGCGGAGGACAGCTGATTCTCAGATGCACTTCCTTGGCGCCGGCCTGGCGAAGATTTTTTACGCGGGTCTTCGAGGTCGTCCCCCGAACGATAGAATCATCCACGACGACGACCTTTTTTCCAACCAACACCTCTTTTATAAAATTGAACTTCACGCGCGCCTTAAAGTCGCGGATAGCCTGGCTGGGTTGTATAAAAGTCCTTCCGACATAATGGTTGCGGATAATACCGTACTCGAGCGGGATCCCGGATGCCTGGGAAAATCCGAGCGCAGCCGAATTGCCGGAGTCCGGTACGGGAATCACAATATCCGCGTTCACCGGGTGTTCTTTGGCGAGCTGTTTCCCCAAACGCACACGGACGAGGTGCACACTCTCGCCAAATATCGCCGAATCAGGCCTTGCAAAATAAACGTGTTCGAAGATGCAATGCGCCAGGTGCGTGTCCTTCGCGGGGACCCGCGCTGACTTAAGGCCTTGCGTGGAAATAAAGACAATCTCTCCAGGCTCAATCTCTCGTATGGCTTTCGCCTCCATCATGTCAAACGCGCAGGTTTCAGACGCTACGACGTAGGCGTTGTCTTTTTTACCGAGCCACAGCGGGCGGAAGCCCTGGGGATCCCGCGCCGCGATTAAAAAATTATGGGTGAGAAAAACAAGGGAATAGGCGCCCTTCACTCGTCCCAGGGCTTCGATGACACCTTCTTCCACATTTCTGAGCGAAGGCTTGGCCATCAAATGAATAATGATTTCGCTGTCGGTGGTGGTTTGAAAAATGGAGCCATAAGCTTCTAATTCTGAGCGCAGGATATCGGCATTTACGATATTGCCGTTATGTCCAATAGCGATCTCGCCCCTGGAATATTCAACCAGAATGGGCTGGGCATTCTTAATATTGCTGGAACCTGTCGTGGAGTAACGCACATGCCCTATCGCGCGGTCGCCTGTTAATGTGTCCAGCACGCCTCCGTCAAAAACATCCTGCACATGCCCCATGCCGCGATGGTGAGTCATCTTCTCTCCATTGGAAACCACAATGCCGGCAGATTCCTCGCCGCGATGCTGGAGAGCGTAGAGGCCCAAATGAGTCAGGTAGCCCGCTTCTTTATGGCCGAAAATTCCGAAAACCCCACATTTATCTTTTAGTTCGTCTGACATTTTTTTAATTCTTCCACCCAGTAAGAGGTATGCTTCGCGATCCCTTGCCTGCCGATAGATTCCTTGAATATCACCGGAAGCTTAGCCTGCCAAGTCGCAAGCTCACCGTCCAATTTATTCAATAAAACTTCCAATTCCTTGCCCGCGCCCGACTTCGCACCTTGTATCTGCGTCCTAGCGGACCTAATGGCTTCTTCCGTTTTCACCGGCTCAGCCGAACTCTTCGCCGCGTGAGCGATGTCTTCCAAACTTTTAATGATTTCTTTCATTTGCTCGCGGGTCCTGTCGCTGCGGGGAGCCTACACGGCGCAAGTGTAGCCCTTGCACCATGTAGGCTACCACCCCTTGCGCCACCCGCTCGCTGTATAGTTAAACCGTCATTCTTCTTTTTATCGCATTCCGCCAAGCGTTTGTCATCACTTCAAGCGGGGCCTTGATGAGATCATTGATTACGAGAGTCGTGCCGCCAACCTTTCCGATCACCCCGTAGGGATAAGCGGATGATTCTATCACTTCCTGAACACTTTTCAATTTCTTTGGGTCCACTGAAATGACCACACGCGATTGTGATTCACCGAATAAAAAGGCTTCTTTAGAAAGAGCTCCTTGAGAGAGTTGGACGCTTGCGCCGATTTCGTGGCCCTTTGGGAGGATACAAGACTCGGCCAAGGTTACGGCCAACCCTCCTTCGGAGCAATCGTGCGCCGATTTTAAGAGGCCCTTTTTCGAAAGCGCCACCAAAAGGTCCAC
>CAZDBQ010000068.1:0-3620 GCA_964503765.1 uncultured Planctomycetia bacterium
AGCTCCTCTGAAGGTGCCAGGTTAAAACCTGGCACCGAACCGAAAGTGTACGAATACTTGAACGTGAGAATACCGTCCTTGTAAATCTCGCGGATTTTCCCGTAGCGATAAACGACTTCCAAGGTATGGGGGCTCTCTTCCGTCGGCGAGACAATCGTCTTGATCACTTGATCATTGGCATCATAAAAGGTTTCCACATTGCCTTGAGCCACGGAATAAGAAAGGATGGCGCCTTCCTCGTCTTTTAGATAATTAAATACTTGTGAGGCATCGTTGGGATAATCAATGCGGATAAGCTCGTCACTCAGGTAGTTTAAAATCTCCTCATTCTGCCGGATGACGCGAATCAAGCTAAAATTCTGGTCGTACTCCATCTTAATCGGGGTCAAAGCATCAGGAATCTCAGGCGCTTCGAGCACCGCTTCGATAGACTCTAGGGAATAACTGAAGTTGTAGGTTAGATTTTGGGAAGTGATGAGCGTTAATGGTTTATCTTCGAAATAATAAAGCTGGGTTTGGTCGGGGTCCTTAGTTCTGACAAGATGCCCGTTCTCGTAAACACGGATCCGGCCATCGGGTAAAGTTACTTCGGCGTTTAAAATTTGGCCGTCAGCACCAAATACGAGATTGCACAGCTCAGTTCCATCCGCCGTTTCTATAGAGTCAATTGCCTGGTCTTGGTAATGAAGCGTAAGACCGTTTACTGTTATTTGGGATAAATTGCCCTGCGCATCGTAGACGGATGACAAATTACTCTGGTGAAGAGTCACGCCTATGACATTGGATAGGGTGCTTTCTTCAAGGCTCACCTGAGTGGGGTTGTTGTAGGAATCAAGAATCTGAATTAGGATCCCTTCTTCATTAAAAGTGAAGGTGTTACCCTGCAAATCAAGAATCTCCTTTAGAGATCCGTCTTGCCGATAGACCGCGTACTGAAAAGGCAGGGTGCTTTCTGGGGCCTCGTAGGAGAGGTTGCCCTCAGCGTCTCGAAAGGACTGAAAAATCACCTTCGTGTCATTACCGTAGGAAACCACCTGGAATAAAAGAGCGCTCTGGTCTTGGAACGTAATACTCTGAATAAGCCCTCCTTGAAACTGCGTTAGAGCCCCCTCCGCCTTATTTAAAAGCTCAGTTATTCTGCCCTGTGAGTCATAGATCGCCCTCTGGCTGGTGTTTTCGAGGATAGTTTGCGTGAGAGCACCCTCAGTATCGTACAGATAGGTGTAGGTGGTTTCCACGCCCTGCGGTGAAACAGTCTTTTGAATCTTTCCACCTTCATAAATAACATCCGTGCCGTCAGGAAGTTTGTAACCAAGTACTTGTCCGTTCTGGAAAACCTGGATAGAGCCATCCGATAAAAGAAGATTCGCGTTTTGGATATTGCCGTCCTGATCAAGCTGGACATTATTAAGGATGGTTCCATCTGGGCGAGTGATTTGGCTTAAGGCATTTCCAACATAGTTCAGAATATCCCCGTTCTGCGTGGTCAGGCTAAAATTCATACCCTGGAGATCCTGGAGAGCCTGCTGCTGCTCAATAACGGATTGCTGCTGACTTTCAGCCGCCTGAAGGTCCGTTGAGGACAGGCCATCCGCGCGCCTGGGGTCCTCCTCAAAAGAGGCCTTAGCGTCCAAGAGCATCTGCCGCACATCCGCGGCCCATAGGATTTGAGAATAAAGAAAGGTAAATGTCAGAACTAAGGCGGTACTCTTCCTAAAAAGTTTTAAAAGGCTGGATTTTTTGACATTAAAAAAGCCCGCTTCAAAAAGCGGGCTCAGAAAACTTATTTTTCTACACTCAATCATACTTATCGGCCATGCAAGGCTCCAAGAGCGTCTTCAAAATCATTTAGTACATTCTTTGTACGCTTCGAGAGGCTACATGAGATTTGATGATATGTCAAGTGCAGTTTGATTAATAATCAATACCATTAAGGGGCGGGCTTAAACTTACTAAAAAAGATTAAAAAGCGCTGAAAATATAATTTGACAAATAATCAAGCGCTCAGTATACTAATTGAAATAAAATCATTTAATAAGGAATATTGTATGAAGGGCCTTGGCCAACGAATTAAATCACTTCGAAAATCACGCAGTCTCACCCTTATCGACGTCGCGGATAAGACTGGTATCGACCAAGCCACTTTAAGCAGGATTGAAAATGGCTTGATGACGGGCACTATTAACTCGCATGTAAAGATAGCGGATGTTCTCGGCGTTTCTTTGCCTGAACTTTACGACAAAGTGATGAATGAGATAAAGGCGTCGAGAGAGAAAATAGAAAAGCAGAAGATTCAAAAACTGCCCCACTCCAAAGGAGTGACGGCTGAGCTGCTCACAGCTGGAATTTTTCAAAAACGCATGATTCCTCTTCTTTTAAAGTTTAAAGCAGGCGCGTACACAGAGGCGGAGGAGCTAAAGCCATCCGCTGAAAAATTTGTTTATGTCGTGAAGGGATCGTTTGAACTGGATCTGGCAGGTGATAAGAGGACTTTAAAACAAGGAGAGAGCCTATATTTTAACGCTTCCCTCCCCCACTCCGTAACGAACCCATCTAAATCAGAAGCTTGGTGCTTGTCAGTGTTATCGCAGGCCTGAAGCCTGCTTGTCCTTACTTAATGTAGTCTTGAAAATACATTATTCGCGTATTCCCGCTTCGTAAGATTTCCCTTCAGAAAAGCCTGATAAAAAGCCTCCACAATCTCAGGATCAAATTGAGTCCCTGCGCATCTCCTCATCTCGTCCATCGCGCTCTTCGACGCTTCGGCCTTCTTGTAAGACCTGGCCGTCGTTATTGTGTCGAACGAATCAGCGACGTTGACTATCCTTCCTATAAGAGGTATGTCCTGACCCTTGAGCCCCGCGGGATAGCCCCGTCCGTCGTACCTCTCATGATGATACAGGATTCCATCGTTTAAATGCGCCAGCCCGGTTACCGGCTTGACAATGCTGGCGCCAATCGTGACATGCGATTTCATCGTCTCAAACTCTTCAGGGGTCAGCTTGGCCGATTTGTTCAGAATCTCATCTCTAATTCCGATCTTCCCCACATCGTGCAGCAGCGCGGATAATTGAACAGTTTCCATAAATTCCCTGTCAAATTCCATTTTGCCGGAGTCAATCAGCTCCTGAACGATCACAAGGCTATAATGAGACACCCGCTCCGAGTGTCCGTGCGTGTACCGGTCCCTGGCGTCAATCGCTGTGGCCAATGCCACGGACGTGTGAATAAAAAGGCTGTGCTCTTTTTCATAAGCGGTCTTTAGGTCTTTGATCAGCTCGGCATTTTTGACAGCCATCGCGACGTCGTTGGCCAAGGTCACAAACAGGCTTATTTCCTGATCTTGGTATTTTTCGCCTGAAAGCTTGTCCCCAAGAATGAGAACCGCTATCAGTTCCTTTTTATAGAAGCTAGGGATGCAAATTGATGCCCTGAGATAATCCATGTGCTTCTTGATCTCAGCGTAGTGGATGGCCCTGCCTTCTTTCTTGTTTACGAGAATCTCAAAATTTTCTAGATGCTCAAGCTCGCTGTAAACAAGGGCCTCTTTTCTGGCAAAGGCGCCATTGTTGGGGGTCATGAAGAAACTAACCAGAGGGTTATTAATCGGTATTCTCACA
>CAZDBQ010000069.1:0-2638 GCA_964503765.1 uncultured Planctomycetia bacterium
TGACGGCCGAGGTTGGAGCCCTTGTAGCGATAAAGACGCACGACGCCGCGCTGAGCGCCCACGGCGCATTCATTCACAATCACCTTGTCTATGCGATTGATCGACAAATTGCGGTCGAGCAGCCAGGCATTGAAGGCGTCCGGCTCGAACGCGACCACGGTTTCCACCGCGTCCTGCACTGCTGCGTGGATCGCGTGCCAGCCGAGGTTCGCGCCGACATCGACCACGATGCCGCGCGACGGCCGCTGCAAATGTTGGGCAATCCACGCGGTCAAGTCCGGCTCGTAGTGTCCATACTTCGCGACGTGCCGGGCGAGCATGTCGCGGTGATACACGAAGAATTTCAGCTTCGATGGTTCGGCGCTTATAAGAAAGGCCGGGCGCCACGGGACCAGCCAAGCCAGTAAAAATTTCAATGTTCCAATCGGCCGGGGAATACGGAGCATGCCCATCGATTAAAGCGGGACGCGCGACCCACGACAAGCCTACGGGCCCACCCAACGTCGAATTTCCGCAGAGTACGCGAGGAGCCGCATAGTGTCACGTTTACTCCGGAGCTGTGACGTCCGTTGTTGGCAGATATTGTTGCAAAAGTCGGCGTTGGGAAGAGCTTGGACCGCCGGTAGAGTTGAAGCGAGCCCTTTGTCACCGCTCGCTGCGTGGGAGCGGCGGCTTTGACGCACTGGAACTGATGCGATCCACGCAACTGTGACTCAGCTCGACGCTTACGCTACGCACACGGCAGCCGTTGGCGGTGGTCGGGGCACCAGATTGGCGAGCCGCCTCAGATTCTGGGCGATTGCCGCGAGCACAAATTCATCCTGGGCTCCTCGCGGGCCGCGTAGTCGAAGCCGGTCGAGCTTCAGGATGCGCTTGAGATGTGCAAACAGCATCTCAACACGCTTCCTTTCGCGGCGTGACTGTTCGAACGCCTCAGTCTTGGCCAGCGCCCGTGCAACGTCACGGGCCTCCTCATAGATGCTGCGCGGGATTTTGCGCTCCGGCGTCTTTGGGCAGCATTTGGACTTCAGTGGGCAAGGGCCGCAATCATACGTCCGTGCTCGATAGAGGATCGTCTCGCCATCATTGACCAATTTGCCCGTCGTCGTGAGGGTCTTGCCCGCCAGACAGACGTAGACGTTGCGCTCCTGGTCAAAGGCGAAGTCTTCCCGACTAAAGGTCCCATCGTCGCGCTTCGACTTGTCAATCACCGGAATGTGCGGCGCGATCTGCTTCTCGTTAACGAGCCAATTGAGCGTCGCCGCCGACCCATAGGCCGTATCCGCTGCAAGACTGTCGGGCTTGATGCCAAACCGCTCCTCCACCCGCTCAATCATGGTCTTCGCCGCGCCGACTTCGGCCTGGCGGATAGCGCGCGAGGCTTCGACGTCCATGATGACGCCGAACTTCACATCAATGAGATAGTTGTCGGCATAGGCGAAGAATGCTGGCCCTCGCATCGCGCCCGTCCATTGCGCGGCAGGATCGGACGGCGAGACGAACTTCGGCATGACGTCGCTCGCCGCGCCGAAGGCCGCATCATCAAGGGTTGCCAGATACTCCTGCATGGCCCGGCTCGCCGTCTCGGGATCACATGTCTTTTGCCATTCTGAGCCCGGAATCGAACGCTGCTTGTTGGCGTCGGCCTGGATCAGGCTCGCGTCCACTGCAAACCCCTCTCCGCCAACGAGGTCAGCCGCGATGCACGCCGCGACGACACGCTCGAATACGCGGCGAAAGATGCCGCTGTCGCGGAAGCGCTCATTGCGGGCACGCGAGAACGCTGAATGATCAGGGATCTTGTGCTCTATGCCAAGCTTGCAAAACCAGCGATAGGCGAAGTTCACCTGTACCTCGCGACATAACAGCCGCTCGGATCGCAGCGCAAAGACATAACCGAGGATGAGCATCCGGATCATCAGCACCGGATCAACCGAAGGCCGGCCGAGCGTTGGATAGTGCGGCGCCAGTTCCGCATAAACCCACGATAAATCGAGAACGGCGTCGATCTTGCGCACCAGATGATCATCAGGAACCGCCTCATCGAGGCAGAACTCGTAGAACAGATGACCCTCGTCGTTGTTCTGACGTCCCATCATCGCCCGCCTCCAACACAAAATGTCGTCAGAAGACGGAATCACTGTTCGCCAAAGCCTTCAAATCACTTCTGCAACAAAATCGGCCATCAACAGACATCGCCAAATCCGGAGCGGCCGCCGATAAGGGGGATCGTCTAGGTGGCGGTCACGGGGCCCACTGCTTAAACCCGGGTTTCCCGCCACAGCCTAAAGAGGTAATAGGCGGCATAAAGCGCGATAAAAAACTGAAGCACGCCTGAAGCCTCATACCAAAACTCGTTAGGCATTTCGTACATTGGAGACGGGAAGAGTCGCTCAAGCGTGGACCCGGGTAAACCTCCGAAAAAGAGAATATTCTTTATTACGTGACTGTAGCCGCCTTCAAAAAAACCGATCCAGGCGACCGGAACTAGAAGCGTCAGAATGATGAAGAGCCACGTAGAAACCTTGCCGATCAAGGTCAGTGGACGCCATCGATGAACTCCATACAGGATGATCAGAACCAGCAGCACCGGCAGCACGATCTGTGCAATGTGATATCGCCACGGAGTGTTATAAAT
>CAZDBQ010000070.1:0-3015 GCA_964503765.1 uncultured Planctomycetia bacterium
TCGTTGAATCGCAGACGATCCAGGCTCTCAGAGACGGAAAGCACAGTTTGGTTCGTCCGGCTTAAAATCCAGCGGTCTATCGGGTTGAGCGAAGAAGCGCTGGGCGCTTTTCCCGTTTTGAGATCAATTAATTTGGGGTCAATATTCATCAACACCAAACGGGCGGCGTTCCAAATTTTATTGGCAAAATTACGCCCCACTTCAAATTTCTCCTTTGAGGCGAAAACATCCTGCCCCTCCGCGGTGATGGAGATGATGCCGTAACGCAAAGCGTCCGCGCCGTATTCGTCAATAATATCCAGGGGGTCCACGGCGTTGCCGAGGGATTTCGACATCTTAGCGCCGGTCGCGTCTCTGACGATTCCGTGGATATACACGTCTTTGAATGGCTCCCGGCCCATAAACTCACAGCCCGCCATCATCATGCGGGCCACCCAGAAGAATATGATTTCGTATCCCGTCACAAGAGAGGCCGTGGGATAAAAAAACTTCAAATCCTTATGTTTGTCAGGCCAGCCGAGAGTGGAAAAAGGCCACAACCAGGAAGAGAACCACGTGTCGAGCACATCCGGATCCTGAACAAGGTCAATATTTCCGCAAGTGCCGCATTTTTTAGGCGTCTCACGCGAGACAATCATGCCTGGCTCTGTATAGATTTTGGCGCCGGCCATAAAAGGTTTAAAACCCTGAGGTGTTTGGCCGGAGGCGGCATCGGGGTCCTTGGCGCGGCAGACGGGACAATACCAAACCGGGATGCGGTGTCCCCACCATATTTGCCTGGAAATGCACCAGTCTTTTATATTGGTCATCCAGTCCAGGTACACTTTTGTCCAGCGCTTCGGAGTGAAGACGGTTTTGCCCTCTTTGACCGCGGCGATGGCCGGACGGGCCAGGGGTTTCATGTGCACAAACCACTGTGAAGAAAGATAAGGCTCGATAATCGTTTGGCAGCGGTAACAGTGCCCTACCGAATGGGCGTGCTCTTTGGTTTCTAGCAGGATGCGCCTATCCTCAAGCTCCGCGACAATCTTGCGGCGGGCCTCAAAGCGGTCCAGGCCCTTGTACGGACCGGCCGCTTCGTTGAGCGTTCCGTCCGGATTAAGAATGTTTAAAAATTCAAGATGGTGCTTTTTGGCGAGGTTGAAATCAACCGGGTCGTGCGCCGGAGTGATTTTAAGCGCTCCCGTTCCAAATTTGGGGTCTATCAACTCATCTTTAATGATCACTAGCTTTCTATTTAACAGAGGAAGCAGCGCTGTCTTTCCTTCTAAATACTGGTAACGCTCGTCATGAGGATTGTAGCCAACGGCGGTGTCTCCCAGCATCGTCTCAGGACGCGTCGTCGCGATCGTCAGATGTTGGTCGGTGCCCTCGATATTGTATTTCAGGAAGTAAAGGTGCCCCGTGATTTCCTTGTGCTGAACTTCCTCATCCGACAAGGCGGTCTGGCAGCGCGGGCACCAATTGATGATATATTTTCCTCGGTAGATAAGCCCTTTTTCATAGAGCCTGACAAAAACCTCACGCACCGCCTTGGAAAGCCCCTCGTCCATCGTAAACCGGGTCCTTGCCCAGTCGCAGGAACAGCCGAGTCGTTGCAGCTGGCGGATAATCGTATTTCCGTACTTCTCGCGCCACTTCCAGACTCTCTCTAGAAATTTCTCTCGGCCTAGCGTGTGGCGGGAAAGCCCCTCTTCCTTCAGTGATTTTTCAACAACATTTTGCGTGGCGATTCCGGCATGGTCTGTTCCGGGCATCCAGAGGGTTTCAAAACCGCTCATTCGTTTATAGCGAATCAAGATATCCTGCAGGGTGTCATTGAGCGCGTGCCCCATATGCAGAATGCCGGTAACGTTCGGCGGTGGAATAACAATCGTGTAGGGCTTCTTCTTAGACGAGGCAGACGCGGTAAAATAACCCTTTTTCATCCAAAACTGGTACCAGGTTTTCTCAACCAGTTTAGGGTTATAAATCTTGGGAAGTGATTCGTCGGGCTTGGGGGGTTGTTCCATGGAAAAGGCCTAGTGCGGGCGCTTTAAAAGTTTGTACTCGTAGGCGTCCACAAGCGCCAGCCAGCTAGCTTCGATAATATTGGTCGAGACACCCACTGTTGTCCAAATATCTTTTTCGTCGCGGAATTCAATAAAAACCCTGACCTTGGCGGCCGTGCCGGCTTTTGAATTAACGATGCGTACTTTGTAATCATCCAGGTGAATCTCTTTGATTTGCGGGTAATGATGTACAAGTGCTTTTCGGAATGCCTTGTCCAGGGCATTCACCGGACCGTCGCCTACTTCTTCGACGTCCATCTCTTTGCCTTTGACGTGCAGCGTCACCTTGGCCTTGGCCATCGGGTTATCATTCCCGATAAATTCGTGCCCGATCCACGCCTTCGTCACCTTAAAGAACTCGTTCTCCTTCATTTTGCCGGTGATCTTACGCATCAAAAGCTCAAAGCTGGCTTCGGCGGCTTCGTACTGGTAGCCCTCGTTTTCCCGGTTCTGAACTTCCTGGAGAATTTTCCGCGCCTCAGAGGACTCCTTCTTGAGATCAATATCCAGTTCCTGAGCCTTCAACATGACGTTGGTTTTACCACCGAGCTCCGAAACCAGAAATCGTCTGCGGTTCCCCACAAGCGCGGGATCAATGTGCTCATACGTTTCAGGGTTTTTCATCACCGCGTTGATGTGAACTCCCCCTTTGTGAGCGAAGGCGCTCTGGCCAACATAAGGCTGGTTTTTTGCCTGGATCATGTTGCTCACTTCGCTTACAAAGCGAGCGGCTTCCGTCAGCTCCTTTAGTTTCTGTGGCGTCAGACACGTATGGCCCAGCTTCAACTGCAAGTTGGCGACTATAGAAATTAAATCCGGGTTGCCGCAGCGCTCCCCATAACCGTTGATCGTACCCTGTACATGGAGCGCTCCCGCTTCGACGGCGCTGACCGCATTCGCGATACCGACACCGCAATCATTGTGCGTATGAATGCCCAGAGGAAATCCTAGCTTGGCGTTGACT
>CAZDBQ010000071.1:0-9269 GCA_964503765.1 uncultured Planctomycetia bacterium
GGCTATAAAGATATTAGAGACAGTCCCTTCCGCCACGACCCCTCCCTGCCCCAGAAAAATAAGCTCGTGGGCCTGCCCGCCGTGGCGGGCTTCCACGCCATCCTTGTCGAGGTAGGCGATGACCCCGTTCATAAACTGCGAGGTCTTGATTTGGGAGTCTTGCGATTTTAGCGTCCAGCGCCTCGAGACAGCCGTCCTCAGGGAAACGCCCTTTTGGTAAAGCGCCTCCGGGTAAGCTTTAAATTCGCGGATAATCACCACGAGCGTCCCGCCCCTGGGGTTTGTCCAATGAACGGACACCCTTAAAAGCGCCCCTTGGAATCCGCTTTCTTTCAAAGAATCCTTGAGCCACGTCTTTAAAACAGTGAGCGCTACCGGCAGCGGCTGTCCGATGGCAAGACAGGATTCAGACAAACGCGCCAGATGCGTGTCCACGTGAAACAAGGTTCCCCCGTAGGCTCTTAGGGTCTCAAAGCAGGCCAGTTTATCGAGGGCGTCTACCGAAAGCCACTCGCTAGACCCGGCATTTCTCAAGAAAGGCGGCTGTTTGGTCTTTGCCAAAGAGCGCCGAGAGAATGGCCTCTGCCTTATAAAGGGTTTCATCATATTCCTTTCGTGGGATGGAGTCGGCCACGATTCCCGCGCCGACCTGCAAATAACCTCTCTGATTCTTCAGAATAAGGCTTCGAATAATAATATTCAAGTCCATATTTCCTGTAAAACTCAAATAACCCAGAGAGCCGGTGTACGGCCCGCGCGCGACGGGCTCCAACTCATCAATGATCTCCATGCATCTGATTTTAGGCGCTCCGGTGATGGTCCCCCCGGGGAAAAATGCCTTCAAAACATCAATGGAATCTAGTCCTGGCCTCAAAACACCTCGGATATTTGAAACGATGTGCTTCACGTGGGAGTAATCCTCCAACGCCATGAGCTCGTCAACCGCGACACTTCCAAATTCTGAGACACGCCCCAAGTCGTTGCGCTCAAGGTCCACCAGCATAATGTGCTCGGCTCGTTCTTTTTCATTCAGGATAAGGTCCAGGGCCACGGCGGAATCTTCCGAGGCTGTTTTCCCGCGTGACCGAGTGCCCGCGATAGGCCGTGTTTCCAAAACTCCATCCTCTAATTTAACGAGCCTCTCGGGAGATCCGGAAATAATTTGAAAGGACCCCGCGTCCAGGATTCCAAAGAAGGACGACGGATTAATGTTCCTTAAACTCTGATAAATTTGAAGCGCTGTCTGGCGGACAGGAAAACTAAAGCGCTGAGAGAGGTTGGCCTGGTATATCTCACCCTGCTTAATATACCGCTTGACCTTCTTCGCCTGCCGTTGGAAAGACGCGCGGTCCAGCGAAGATTCGATCCGGCCCGGCCTCTTCTCCAAAACAGGTCGAGTCTTGGCTCCAGACTTACCGCCTTTTTTATTCCACGAAGTCATCAAGTCGTCTTCGAGACGCTTTATTTTTTTGCCTGTGGCTGCGAAAAGCCAGAGCTCCCTCTTTTCATGGTCCAGCACGATTCCCTCATCAAAAAAAAGCAGATAAATATCAGGTAGGCCAATATCGTCTTTAGCCTCTTGGGAAAGGCTGGGCTCCATCAAATTTTTGGCTTCATATCCGAAATAACCGATCGCCCCACCCAAAAAAGGCGGCGCTCCGGCATGTGGAGGAACAGCAAAACGCTTTAAAAGCGCCCGGAGTACCTCAAGCGGATCTTTCTCGATAACTTCCGTCTCACCAGCAACCCGTAAAGTGACTTGGATTCCTTTGGATTCAAAAACGAGAAAAGGGTTCTTCGCGATAATCGAATAGCGGCCCATTTTTGAAGAGGCTCTGGCGCTTTCCAATAAAACACTCGGGCCCTCCCCCTTAAAACATTGGTAGATTTGGAAAGGGTCCTCAAAGAAATCTATTTTTTTAAATAAAGGGGGAATGCCTGCTGGCATAGGCTTAGGCGGGACTATCTAAGAAAACTTACCTTTTGTTTTTTGAGGCGAATCTGGAGCTTCAGGTCCTGAATATCATCCAAAAGAGGGCGAATCTTTTCTGAAAGCATCAGGACGCGCTCCTCCCATTTTTGTCTTTCCACCGAAGAGAGGTTAATCCCCTTGCTCTCACGAATGACCTTTTTGACATCGGAGAGCGTCTTCTCGTAGCCTTCCAACTCCGTCAGCTTGGCCGACAATTGAGCGTTCGCGGTATCCATTTCACGGCTAAGCAGATTACGGCTGGCCTCAATCGTCGCTTGGTATCTTTCAACCTTTAGACTCTGCGCCTTCGCGTAAATGTCGTACTCTCCGCGGAGCCTACCGATCTGGGCATCCATCACCTTCTTTTTGGCAAGCATGTCCTGTTTAATGACCCGTATTTGCGTGTTGATCTGGTCGCGGGCAACAATCATCTGTCTAAAATTAGGGTCTTCTTTGGTGAGGCGGTCCAATTCCTCCGGACCATAGGAAGCACATCCTGAAAGAATAAATAGAGGAAATAACCACAACCATCTTTTCATCATGAGCTCAGAATAACACAAAGAGTAGAGGTTCTCAACAAAACGAAAGAGTCATAGGTTCTAAATTAAAGAACCTATGACTCTTTTGCTTTACTTATAACCTACTACTTATGACTCTTTATTTTTTTGCCTTAAAACTATCAATAAACGTCTGAACATGCTTGTTAGCGATATCCTTACAGCCAAGACCAATCGCAAGGCCAACACCCAGCGCCACGGCTCCCAGGATCGCCTTCAGCAAAAGATCTATTAAGGAGGTATCAATCTGCAACTGCTTCAGGGCTTCCACAAAGACAAATATGGAAATAAACACCTGTGTAGCCTGACCCAAGGATCTGGCCTGCTGGATACCCGCGTTGGCCGCAGTGGTCCGCACAGCATTAGCGACAATGCTGGCAAAAAAGATACCGAGCGCAAGAATAAAGACACTCGCGATCACGTTCGGCATATAAAGGATCACACGGTTAAGAAGTTCAGCGGCTACCGTCAGCTGCAACGTGTTTACGGCGGCTAAGATCACGACCAGCATCATAAGCCAGTAGATCAAAACACCAATAATCTCAGAAAGGGTGTAGTTGATGTCCCCTTTGGTGAGAATATTAGCGATTCCGGTCTTTTCACTGGCCGTATCGAGCCGAGCGAGCTTCAGAAAACGAGTAACAACCTTTTGAATCAGTGTTGCGATCATCCATCCCACAACTAAGATAACGATAACGCTTACCAGAGTCGGGAGGAATCCCAGTACTCGAGTCCACATTGCCTGAACAGGTTCCATGATATTTGTTTGCAAGTCCACTACGTACCCCCTTTCGGATTAACCCCTAACAAAAAACGAGAATAGACAAATCACGACTATTTGACAGTGATGTTATCAGGATGACAAATCTCTGTCAAGTTTTAATTAATACCTAGCAATAATTTTGTTAATCGACTCTAAAGGCTGGGCTAAGCTAATTCCTTCTTAGACGTGATTTTCATACGGCCATCGAATTGGTAGATGATAGGCACCCCTGTGGCAAGATTGAGTTCGAGGACCTGTTCTTTTGTGAGCTTTTCTAGCTCCATGACGATGGAGCGCAGGCTATTTCCATGGGCCGCTACGATCACGTTAAGCCCCTTTTCCACGTCTTTCATGATCTTGGAATCAAAATATGGCAAGGTCCTGGCGGCGGTGTCTTTCAAGCTCTCACCTCCCGGCGGGGCGATGTCATAGGAACGCCTCCAAATCTTCACCTGGGCATCGCCAAATTTCTCGGCGGTTTCCGCTTTGTTCAGGCCCTGGAGATCCCCGTAATGTCTTTCATTCAAGGCCTGGTGCTTAACGACCGAAAGGCTCTGCTGGTCCAACGCTTCCAGAATGAGTGTCAGCGTATGTTGCGCGCGCTTGAGATCCGAGGTGTACGCGATGTCAAAGTGGATTTTCTCTTTTTTTATCTTCTCGCCCGCCGCTTTGGCTTCCGTAATCCCTTTTGGCGACAAGGGAACATCCACCCAGCCGGTAAAACGATTCTCCAGATTCCACTGCGATTCACCGTGGCGAACTAACACTAAAGTTGACATGATTCTCTCCTAGTTGCAAATCACCAAATGTTTGTCGTGAGGCAGCTTTTCCGAAATAGTCTTTAAAACTTCCCCTCTCAGCAAGCGCTCCAGGGCGCCTCTCTTTGTCGCGCCGATCATGACCGTGTCCAGATTCAGCTCCTGAGATGTTTTTACAATGATAGCTCCCGCATCCTCCCCCAGATTCCACAAAGGAACCGCCGTAATTCCGTGCTTTTCAAATTCCTGAACAGCCTGGTTCAATACCTTCACCGCCTCCTTGGAAGGCTCCACTTCGGTAGGATAAGCCCACCCTGGCGGCTTCTCCTCCACAAAAAGGGTGTAGACTACGTTCTCGTTTTTGCCCTTGGTATGCAGAAACGCTTCTTCGACCAAGGCGGGGCTCACGGCCTTAATAGCCACCAGCGTCGAACCTTTGTATAGAGGCATCAAGTCGCGAGCTTCCTCTAGCGTCAGCACGTTGATGCCAAGCACCTCCGGCACCACCACCCGTACCTTCTCCACCCATTGGCCCATGCTTCGTGCGATAAGCCCCACTGTCAAAACGCTCAGTGCAAATATTACCGCATTGTGCTTTTCATAAATAATCGTGATTTCCACAAAAATCATCACAAACGCCGCCGCCCCAAGAATCATACGCTCATACTTTTTAATATTAAGGCCAAAATTCGTGCTGCAGGCGACTAAATTGATGGTAATGGCCCCTACGACACCGATCGCGTATAGGGCGGCCAAGTGTGTGACGTCATGTTCCAGGAGCAGCACCAGAATAGGGACGGCCACAGCGACAGACAATCCGAACCAGGGCATCCCGAAACGGTTAAGGCTGCTAAATACAGGGGGCAGCTCCTTATCCTTGGACATCAGGAACATAATGCTGATTAAACCCATGATGGCGGTATTGCAGGCAGAGAGAAGCAAAAGCCCCAAAACAAGCGCGATGATCTTGCCAAACCACGGCCCGATGAAGTGATCGCCAATGACGCGGATCATATCCTCGGTGTGCCCCGTAAGGCCGGGAATGGAGTTCATCGCCGCGCCCAGAATTAAGGAAACTACGATGACTTCCACCAAAACCGGCAGGATCGCCCGTTTTGCGGTCTTTTTCACAGGATCGACCATGATACCAGTAACATTCGCGATTGCCTCAACCCCTGAAAGCGCCAGCACAATACCCACAAACTTTGTCCAGTTGGAGAAAAAGGGGCCTTCGGGAAGCGTCACTTGAATATTTTTGATATGAGGCAGAACCGCCACACACAGCACCGCCAAGAAAAAAACGGCTACAATGGCTATGAAAGTCGCGACGTTGCCGCTTTTCGTGGGACCGACAAAATTAATGAGCCCTATCACTACCAACGCGCCAACCGCCCACCATTCGGGGTGCGAAAACCCCAAGTAATGGAACGCTTCGATACTGCTCAAAGCGGCTGTGACCACGTAATCGGCCACTAAAAGAAGCGCGCCCACCACGGCGATCGTCTTCGAACGACTGCGGACTGCCGAGTAGACGCCGCCTCCGTCGGGATACGCCTTACAAATAATGATGTAACAAAAACCGATAACAGCCGTCAGAACACTCATCGCGAGCAGGAAAAACATCGAGGCGTGGCCCGCGATCGCGAAAGCGAGCCCCAAAACATAGGCCTTCGAAGTACCCCAGTCCCCATAGAGCATGGAGCTGGCTTGGTACCACTTCAATTCGCGTGGTCGTTCGACTTTCTTTAAGAGGAGCGCCATCAAGGATCCTTAATAAACGAAAGGGAGTCTACTTTTATTGTAGACTCCCTTAAGAGATGTTCAATTATTTGTTTAGCATAGCACTTCTAAAACGATTGTAAAGAAAAAGCGCTACTATCGTCTCTTTCCAAAAATCCGCAAAAGAAGCAAAAAGAGGTTAATAAAATCAAGGTACAGTGTCAAGGCGCCCAAAATGGCAGTCTTTTTCCGCATCTGGTTATCCTGAAAGCCCATCGCGTGAATCGCCTTGAGTTTCTGGGTGTCATAGGCAATAAGGCCCAAGAATACCGCGATTCCGACAAATGTCGCCACCCACATAAGTACCGGACTCTTCAAGAAGATATTGACGACACTGGCGATAATGACCCCAAAGAGCCCCATCATGGCAAGACTCCCCACTGAGGTAAGGTCCTTCTTTGTCGTCAGGCCGTAAAGGCTGAAGAAAAAGAAAGTGCCCGCCGTAATGGCAAAAGTAGAGAGGACTGAAACCCCTGTGTAGATAATAAAAATGGACGTGAGGGTGATGCCGTTAAGAAAGGAATACCCGCAGAATAGAATCGTCGCCAGAGAGTCATTCATTTTTAAGGCGGCCGCGGACAGCCAGACCACCAGCGCGAACTCCGCGATGATGATGCCAAAAAAGAGCAGGCTATTCGTGAAGAGCGCTTTCATAAGCACCGGCTGCGACAAAAGCCACAACGAGGCAAACGCGGAAATAACAAGCCCCAGTGACATCCACAAATAAACACTTGAGATAAAATTTGATTCAGCGGCCTGGTCCTGCGGGCGCGCGATTGCTTTTGGGTCCATTTTTCCTCCTGTTTACTCGATCGGAATGCGAATCTTTGTGCCCTTCTTGGGCCGGTCGGGATTTGAGATCACGTCCTTATTGAACTCATAGAGCCTCTTCCACTGCATGCCGTTGCCATATTCCCTCTTGGCAATCTTCCAGAGGCTATCCCCCTCCTGAATAATGTATTCCTTCACGTCGACCTTGACCACGGCTTCCACGACCTGCTTTTCCTCAATTATTTTATCTTGGAAGAGGTGTGCCTGGTTAGCCGGAATCATAACTTCTTCGACTTCGGCGATCATAAACTGGGCGTTGCGGTCCTTTTGCATGCCCACGATGTCGTCGGTAGGTGCCAGCGCGTCCAATTTTCCGCGGCTCAGAATCCGGATGCGATCCTCGGGTAGCCCCTGCTCGCTCATGTACCGCCGCACAGATAAGGCGCGCGTCTCCCCAAGCTTCTGATTGTACTTTTCAGAGCCTCGGACATCCGCGTTTCCCGTGATTAAAAGATCAGCCTGTGGATTGTTTCTGAGCGTGTAAAGGGCCTTCGACAACACGTCGATCGCGTCATCCCTCAGATCAGATTTATCATAATCAAAATAGACTTTGACGTTCTTGATGACACGCTTGATCACCAAAGAGGGTTTGACTTCACCTTCGGTGGTTTTATAGTCAAAAATAATTTTTCTTACGTAGATATAACCCTGATTGCCCCAGGGGCGCATTTCGCCGGGCATATTCGGCCACCACCAGTAGCCGCTACGATCGGGATCTTTGAAGGGCGCTGGCTTTGAGTCCGTCGGCCACCAGTTGAATTTTCTGGCCATGTTCTCGTCGTTACGGTTCTGAACCTTAGGAAAATCGATTCCCGTCGGATTCTCAGGATTGGATACGGACTGATTCTGAGCGACCGCGGCGATTTCCGCTCTAGGGTATTGCCCCAACGCGCGCGAATCCTCCTCCGCCCAAACCGCCAAAGAAGAGCCAAAAAATGCCATCCCTACGACCACGAAAGCTAAAGACTTTACATTCAAAATTTTTTTCATAAACGACCCTCGATAATCTTTTTAAGTTCGGTGAGATTTCTTTCCGTGACTATGCAACTAGCATACTAAAGAACGGGGTTCGGCGTCAAGTTAAAGAGCGTTTAACTGGTCAATTAATTCCCTCAAACGGTGATAACTGGAGCGATCAAAATGAAAAAGGAGGCGCTCGAGGCCGGGGTCCTTATTGTCGTCCTCTTGCAAATCCGTAAAACGACTAAATTGCCCATCCACAATCATATCCTTAAAGTCACGGTTAAGCTTCTCGAGACGGTCCACTGACAACGGCTTTCTCAACCGAATGAGGAACTGATTTCTGAAAAAACGTGAGGAATGGTAATTGCTGTAAAATCCCGTGATTTCTTCCACCGCCTTCTCGTTGTCCTGAAAATGCCTCACGAGCGAAAGGTCACCTTCAGAAATATAGCCTCCCCCCTCCATATTCGACTTTAAAAGTTTGAGGGTGGATCGCCAAAAGGAACTGCCCGGTGTGTCTATCAAAACCAGCGGCCGAGGTTTGGCCTTCCCCGTCTGTACCAGCGTCAAGGACTCAAAGCCCTCATCAAACGTCCCAAAGCCTCCCGGAAAAAGCACCGTCGCCTCTGACTCCTTGAGAAACATCAGCTTCCTCGTGAAAAAGTACTTAAAAAACATCAGTCTGGGGTTACCTTTGATGACAGGATTGGCGTCCTGCTCAAACGGGAGCATGATATTGAGACCGAAGCTATTCTGGGCACCCGCGCCCACCATGGCGGCTTCCATAATTCCGCTGGCCCCACCCGTAATCACCATCCACCCTTTTTTGGCGAGCCTTCTTCCAAAATTCTCCGCGAATCGAAAATTGGCATGGCTTCGAGGAGTACGCGCCGAACCAAAAACGGCGGCTTTGGGCACCGATCGGTAGGGCTTAAACACTTTGAGCGCGTAGCGCAATTCTTTAAACGCCGTATTGAGAAGCCGAATCTCGATGGTATCCAGCTTTTCTTCCCGGAGCTGTCCAATATTCAAAAGCATCTCCTGGTAAAGCTCGCTTTCAGAATCCAGCGTCCCCTCGCTTCCCAAAAGGTCTATGAGGTCTTTTTTAAAACGCGAGAGATCTTTATGGATTCTTCTTACCATTTTATTTCCCCTAAAAAATCGGGCGGTTCCGAATGAAATGAGGTCATTTCCTTTGTCCTGGGATGGCGAATCGAAAGATCGACTGCGTGAAGCGCCAGCCTCGGCAATTTAAGCCGAGAAAGCATCTCGTCGTCCAAACCATTTTTAACGTACCGCACGAAGATCTGCGTATCCACATAAATTTTGTCCCCCACGATTGGGTGGCCGATAAAAGAAAGATGCGCGCGGATCTGATGCGTGCGGCCGGTCACGGGTTCGACCTCGAGGTAAGAGTAGCCGCCGCGTGTCCAGAGAACACGGTAGCGCGTCAAGGCCTTCTCGCCTTTTTCATGGTCCACGATGCGGATGGTTTGAAAACCGGAGCTCGCGTCTTTGCCCAGCGGAAGATCGATCTCTCCCGTTTCATTCGCAGGCTCGCCAAAAACAAGCGCGTTGTATTTTTTATGAACGCGGCCATTTAAAAATTCGATCCCGGCGAAACGCGCGGCTTCAGGAGTTTTGGC
>CAZDBQ010000072.1:0-5893 GCA_964503765.1 uncultured Planctomycetia bacterium
TCCCATGAAAAAAAGTTCGAAGTCCAAAAATAAGTCAGCTGGCCCGAAAGTCGACCCCTATTTGGAGGGGTTGATGGCCAAATTACTGGATCGTCTCGTCGGGCTGGAGAGGAAGGTGGATGTTGTCATCGCTCAAACATCGGGGAAGCCTTCCAGCGGTGGGGATCACTCCAAGCCTCTTCAGAATTATCAAACACAGCAGCCTCCCCGCAAAGAGCGGACCTTGTACGAAGCGATCTGCGCGGATTGTCATAAAGTGTGCGAGGTTCCTTTCAGACCCTCCGAAGACCGAGCGGTTTATTGCAAAGAATGCTTTGCCAAGCGAAGAGCAGGCGGTGCGGGCAAAGCTTTTCCAGTTCTGACACCCGTGGCCCTGGCCCCGAAGCCCGTAAGCAAGCCGGCTGTCAGCCAGCCACCGGCGTCTCCGCCGTCCACTACAGGCAAAAGGTCAAAAAAGCATCAACCGGCGAAGAAGGCGAAGAAGAAAAAATAAACCGTAAACTGGACCAGGGTACGGTCAATGAGCTTTAAGAAAATTTTTTTAATATTAGCGGCATCAGCCTTTTTAGCAAGCGAGGCTTATGCCGCTTTGTATTTCGAACAGGACATCCATTTGAGTGAGAAGGGGATCGGCGAAACCCGCGTCGGGCAAAATAGCTATGATTTCAAAAGAAAAGTATATGTGCGTGGCGAGGTCTTGGCCATTCAAATTGAGGAAAGCTCCCGCCTCAAGAAAGAATACGGATTTGATTTCGGAAGAAATCTTTATTATGAAGCCGATCCGGAGGCCGATTATTACAAGCTGTTTGATCTGGATTTGCTGGCCAAAGCGTTTGAAAAAATGGGCCAGCCTGATCCGGCGCGGGATTCGTCAAGAAGCGGAATAGTGCGCGATCTTTCCAGAGCCGTGTTGGAAGGCAGGGCGGATTATCCCGTTAAGATTCGGGGGGTTTTCTTTGGGAGTAAGGAATTCGATGCATGGCACGCCAAGCACTATAAACTCCGTGCGGGACCGGGAAGCAATATCCTGAATCCTTTTGGCTGGTACATGAAAGCGGACATTTGGGCCGCGATGGACGTGCCGGGCTTCTCCGAATACAAGGAAATCACCGCCAAGCTCCGAAAGAAAGCGGCCTTCTACAAAATTAAGCATAACCGGATTTCTGATTTTGTCACCACGCTCTCGGCTCTTGAGGCGTTCCCTCTGCGGATTGATTTCGTGGCCAGAAGGAGGTTTGGGCTGACGACGTCCAAGGAGACCAGCCGCGAGGTGACGTCTTTCATCAGTACGGCCCCAATTGAACCGGAGAAGATCCTCTATTTTAAGGAAGGCGGCCGATTTTCGTGGGACGTCGTGTACTCCGAGGGGACAAATTTCGGACGGGAAGTGTCCCTAAAACGCGGAGAGGATTTTAATCCGCGCAAGCTGCTGTCATGGCTTTTCATTCCCATTCTTTTTCTGATTTTCACATACCTCTGGTTTATGCGCGATATCGCGGGGGAAGACAAACTTTCTTTAAAAAAATTTCTTACTTCACGATTTTATGTTTTATTTTCAATCCTGTTCGCGGTGCAGATTACGCACACTGTCAGAGAGATCCCGTTTTTAATTTCTCCTTTTTTTGAATTCGCGCTCATTTTCCTGGCAGGGTTCTCCTGGATTACGTGGGGGATGCGCGCTCATCTGCGGGCTGTTAAAATCCAAATGCAGGAAGCACATCTCCGGTATTGCCCACATTGCCGGGCCCGGATCGAGGTGTTTTACCTGGTTTGCCCGAAATGCAATCGTCATTTAAAATGATTCACTTGGCAAAAAAGAAGGGGAGAGTTAGACTTATTTTGGAGCTAGTGTAAATGGACTTTATATCAAACCCTATCCTACAAGAGGAAACAGTATGAAATTCTTAAGTCGCGTATCGATTATTTATTTGGTATTCATGCTCGGTGTGGTTTGCGCCGCTCATGCGGGGACGAGTCCAGAAACCATGATCTACAAAGCCAACAAGGCGCTGGCGCAGGACCCCAATGACGCGAAGGCCTATTTCAATCGCGGGACAGCCCAGCTTAATCTTGAAAGCTACGACGAGGCCATCAGTGATCTAACGAAGTCGATCTCCCTAGAACCAAAGGCGGCGGATGTTTACTTCAACCGGGGGATGGCGTTCAGGCTTCAGCAAAAGAACAGCGAGGCGATTCAAGACTTTTCGAAGGCCATCGAGCTTTATCCGAATAACTGGGTCTACTATTTTGAGCGATGCAACACGCGGATCGTGACGGAGGACTATGACGGCGCGATCGCGGACGGGTCGGAGATGATACGGTTGTCTCCCAAGGAAGCTGAGAGTCATTTTATGAGAGGCCTGGCGTCGTATCTCAAGGGGGACCTGAGTGCGGGACTGGCGGACGCGCAAAAAGCGTTAGAGGTGAAGAATTGGCACAAAGGCGCCTTGCGCTTGCAGGCCGAAATCCTCGAGAAAAAACAGACCGGTTGATTACAAGTAGAAAGAGGTTAGTTTGATGACAAATGAAGCGAAGCACACAAGTTTTAACGGTCTAGGTATCACGCCGGAAATCCTAGAGGTGATCGAAGGGATGAAATTTAAGATCCCGACGCCGATCCAGCAAAAGGCCATTCCGGTCGCGATCGAGGGAAAAGACGTGCTCGGGATCGCTCAGACGGGCACGGGGAAGACGCTGGCGTTCGGATTGCCAATGATTCAGAGATTACTGCAGGGACCAGGCCGCGCGTTGATTCTTGTTCCTACGCGTGAGCTGGCTCTCCAAGTCGATGAGACGATTCGGAAGATTGGGAATCCTTTTGATATCCGTTCGGTCATCGTGATCGGCGGTATGGATATGGCGACGCAGGTGAAACTTTTCAAGAAAGAAACGATCCGCGTGATCATTGCGACACCCGGGCGGTTTTTGGATCACATGGAACAAAAGACCACCGACCCATCCAATATCAAAATGGTGGTACTGGATGAGGCGGACCGCATGCTCGATATGGGTTTTGCGCCGCAGATTGAGCGTCTTGCGAAATACCTGTCCAAAGAACGGCAGACCCTTCTTTTCTCGGCGACGATGCCGGAAGCTGTTTTAAAGCTGGCGGCGCTCTATATGGAGCATCCTGTCCAGATCGAAGTGGCCCCTTCGGGAGCCACGCCGGATAAAATTATCCAAAAACTCTATATCGTCCGGGAGGAATTCAAGATTAAGCTTCTCGGAAAAATTCTAGAGCAGTATAAAGGCAGTGTTTTGATTTTCACGCGCACAAAAGCGGCCACTTGGAAACTTGCGCAGGTGCTTCAACAGATGAATCATACCGTGAAAGAAATTCATTCGGACCGCAATCAAGGAGAGCGGCGTCACGCGCTCCAGGGATTTAAAAATGGCACTTACCGTATTCTTGTCGCGACGGATATCGCGGCACGCGGCATTGACGTAAAGGGGATTGAGCTTGTAATCAATTATGATCTTCCCGACGAAACTGAAAATTATATCCACCGTATCGGACGGACGGGACGCGCGGGTCAGAAAGGCCACGCGATCACGTTTGCGACACCCAAGGAGGGTGGGGATGTGCGCGATATCGAGAAGTTGATGAAGATGTCTTTAAAAGTCACAACTCACCCGGATGTCGCCGCCGAAACTTTCCTGCATTCGGGCGATAAAGGAAAAAAGAAGCACGTATACGAGAAAGAAGCCCACCATAGCACCGGCCGGCCGCAATTTCCTGCCCCCGGCCCGAAGCCCCAAAGAGATTTTTTCCGAAAGGATAAAAAAGATAATAAAGGGCATGGCAGCCATAAACGAGACGGGATTCGGTAAATCCTACAGTGACTGATCCATTGCATGGCATGACACTTCAGGCGATCCTTGAGCGTCTTGTGGAACATTACGGTTGGGAGGGGCTGGGGCAGAGGATCCGCATCCGTTGTTTCACATCCGATCCGAGCGTTAAGTCGAGCCTCACGTTTCTTAGGAAAACTCCCTGGGCTCGCCTCAAAGTTGAGAATTTATATCGGGCGCTCCCCGGGGCGGCGGAGTGACCGAAATCTACGTCGACTCCGATGCCTGCCCGGTCAAGCCGGAGGTGATTCGCGTGGCCAAGCGGTATGGGCTCGGGGTGACATTCGTGTCCAATTCCTGGATGCGCCTTCCCGAAGAGTGGGGTGCGAAGATGGTCGTTGTCGAAGGGCAGTTCGACGCGGCCGATGACTGGATCGTAGAGCGCGTCATGAAGGAGGACATCGTCGTGACGGAGGATATTCCTCTCGCTCACCGCTGCATCAAGGCAGGGGCACGGGTGATCGGACCCAAAGGGCGTCTTTTCACCGAGGAGAATATCGGGAACATCCTGGGGACTCGCGATCTTCTGCACGTCCTCCGCGGGGCGGGAGAGATCTCGGGCGGACCGGCTCCGTTTCAGAATGAGGATCGGTCGCAGTTTCTTCAAGGGCTCGATCAGATTATCCAAGACATCAAAAGAAGCGGCTCTCGGTGAAATGTCTGGTAGAGTAGGGTACATGGAAAACGAAAATATCCCACAACCGCTGGATGCTCTCATGACGCAGCTTGGTATTACCAATGCCAATCTGGTCCAAGCCTCCACCGAACAGCTAAGCTTTAAGATGGTTCAAAAAGGCCGCAAAGGCCGCCGACTGACGCCGAACGTTCAGGAAAAAATCCTGAACGCTCTCTTAGCCGCAAAACCGGGACTACACTTGAGGCGCAGGGACCTGTTTCGATACGAGCTGGAGGAGGCCGTGGTCGAGCAGATCAAGAATGCTCTCGAGCAGGCTCGGACGAAAAAAATTAATTATCCTCAATTTGTCGATCTTCTCATCCAAGCCGGTATGATTGCCTATACCGCCGAAGTCGCAACCAACCGCATCACTTTTTTTGGCACGTCGGGGAAGG
This sequence comes from uncultured Planctomycetia bacterium, assembly GCA_964503765.1. Classification (GTDB taxonomy): domain Bacteria; phylum Omnitrophota; class Gorgyraeia; order 2-02-FULL-51-18; family 2-02-FULL-51-18; genus CAZDBQ01. Next base: position 4,924 of record CAZDBQ010000072.1, read on the forward strand.
CTCATGTTGAACAAGGCCCCGTCATCAGCGAATCCGCTCCGGGAATTTACGACGAGACCGCCATCTGTTCCGCCATCGCGGACGTCCAAAAGGAAATTATAGACCACCCGACCTTTCTAAAACGGATTTATGAAGCCGGGGTCGCGGTGTATGAAGTGAACCTTCGAAGCCGAAAGATCAAATACAGTGGAGCGGATCAGTCTTACAAGGAAAACATCCCTTCACTGACTCCTGAGGTTGAGGCAGGCCCCTCAAAACCGGTGGAGAAAAAAGTCGAGAAGAAACCCGCAAAGACCAAGAAGATTAAGAGCAGATCGATGACCCGGAAGGCGCGCATGTCCTCCAACAAGCGTTGGTTCACGAAACATAAACGCACCGGCCCCCGCCCGAAATGACCAAATCATGGGTCAATCACCGGTAGCTAAAATTTATTTAGAAAAAAGAGCGGGGAAGGCCGTCACGGTCATCTCGGGGCTTCATACTTACGGCGAGGATCGGCTGAATGGGATCGCCAAGGAGCTTAAGACCGCTCTAGGCGCCGGTGGCACTGTCAAAAACGGGGTTATCGAAATCCAGGGCGATAAAGTTACGCCCATTAAATCCTGGTTCAAGAGCCGATAGCATGCTCGATGTGGCCGAGAAAAACATCCGTGATATTCTTTCGCTCGCGATCGAATATTCGGACTCACAGGCGGCGGTGATTGTATCCGACGCGCAATGTGCTCTTGCAATCACGCTGACAGAGGCCTACCGGCACTGTCTTCCCAAGGCTACATTCATCGATTTTGATACTGTGTCGCCTGAGGCAGTACTGGCGGCTTTTCAGGCTCTCGTCCCTTCTGATCTCGTTGTCCTCATCCAGTCCACAAATTTTCGTCTTGAGGCTTTTCGCCTTCGCGTCGAGCTTTTTAATCGAGCGCTCAAAGTCATCGAGCACCCGCATCTTTCCCGTATGCTGGGTCTGGAAGTC
>CAZDBQ010000073.1:0-14239 GCA_964503765.1 uncultured Planctomycetia bacterium
GTCAGCGCGGATCATTCCTCTATTCAAAACGCCGTCGCTCACTACATTTCCGTCTTCATCCAGAACCTGCTCAGTAAGCGCCTTGTCCACGAGAACTGAGATCAGCCCACTCGGGTCAAAACTCAATGTCATCTCTTTGCCGCTGGCCATAACAACGGAGCTTTCTTTGGCGACAATAATACCGGAATTCTCAACCGCGCCGCCCAAAAGCGCAAGACCGCCTGATCCGATCGTCATCTCCCCCGCGTTTACAACCGAAGTCGGGCTCCCGCTCTGAACAAAATGGTAATTGCCGCTTAAGAAATCCTGATTTGAGATATCGAGACTGGAAGCCACAAGCCCCGCCGCATTTACGCTGGAACCGGGAGCAAAAAAGATGCCGCTTGTGTTGACTAAAAAGAATTTGCCTTGAGGGACGTTGAGTGAGCCAAAAATTTCTGAAGGACTTGAAGAAATATCTCGAGAGAGATGAACGCCGTTTGCCGGGAGAAAGGCGTTGAAGGTGTTGCCGCTACCTATATTAAAGCCCTGCTGCCAATTACCGATGGTAACGGCATCTCCGGCAGTAAGCGTTCCAGTACTCCCATCGGCACTCACGCTGTAGGAGGAGCTTCCGGCTACCGCCTCGTAACCCGCGGGGAGATCCCCGGCGTTGGCTGAAATTGGCCACAAGCAAAAACTCAAAATAAGGATTTTGCAAAAAGATTTCACGAGAGGATTATAACAGGTACTGGACCAAAACACAAACACATAAAATGAGCTAATTTTGACTCAAAATAACCGGAAAAATTCCCTTTATTGCCCCTTGACAAATAGCAAATCACCTTGTAAGATGTAAGCGCTTACATAATGGCTCTAGTTCTTTACCCGCTTCTTAAAAAATAACGATGAATATCTACGAAATCGCTAAAAAGGCTAAAGTTTCCATCGCCACCATTTCCCGGGCGGTCAATCCGGATACCCGAAATAAGGTGTCCCCTAGGACTCTGGCCAAGATTGACGCGCTGGTTAGAAGATACCAATACGCCCCGGACCTGGCCGCAAAGAATTTAAGTAACCACACCTACAAGACGATAGGCGTTATCCTCCCCCACCGCGAGGGGATTTTCTTTAGCGATTACTACTCGTCAATTCTTTCAGGGGTAGCGGACTTTCTACTGGAGTCGGATCATTTCTTTAAAATGATAATGCTGAGACGCGATACAAAATGGGACACCCACAATTTCAAGGCCACGGAAGGCGTGGACGGCCTCATTATCACGCACTGGCCAAATTTTTTCTCCACTAAATTCGTACTGGAAAAGCTCGGAGTGCCATGTGTCGTGATCAATGACCCCGAAAAAGACGTCCACGTCCCCTTTGTGAGCGGCGCCAATTTTCTGGGAGGACAGCTGGCCGCGAAACATCTTTACAACAATGGCCACAGAAAAATAGCCGTTATCACTGGGCCAGACTGGTCAGGGGATAGCCGTCTTCGTGTAGAGGGTTTTTGCTCATTTTTAAAAGAGGCGGGTCTCACTCTAGACCCCCGCTTCATCCTGTGCGCCAATTATGAAGAAGACACAGCCGGCAAAGTCGTTGAAACATTTCTTACAAAAAAGCTCCCCGTCACCGCTTTTTTCTGCTGTAACGATAATATGGCCTTTGGAACTATCAAAAAAATTCGCGCGATGGGCCTCGATTGTCCCAAAGATATTTCTGTGGTCGGATTTGACGATGATAAAAGGGCCGAATATTTTGACCCGCCCTTAACAACCGTCCATGTCCCGGTCTATGAAATCGCCAAAGAAGCGACAAAAAATCTTTTGCACCGTCTGAAGGAAAAAAATAACCAGAAGCTTTTCTATGGAGAAACCCTTCTGCCCGTATCATTAATCGAAAGACAATCTGTGAGGAAAATCAAATGAAACCCCTAAAGAAAATTTCAGCTCTCGTTTTAATCCTTTTGATCGGAACCCAACCACTGGCGTTCAGTGGGGAGGTCCTGCTCCAGCCCCTTCAAAATGAACCAACCCCCCCTACCGGGCAAAGCGCGGATGACCTGATCACTGCCCAAACCCGTGCCGAATCGCTGGTAGAGTCTCAAAACGAGCTCCTTGCTTTGAGCGCAACAAGCGCCGTTTCAAACCCGCCCGATACCCAAGAGACCTATTATGACCAAAACGGCCAGGTGATCTTAACCGTCGTCAATTCTTACGACACGAATGGAAAGGTGACTTCCCAAAAAAGATACTCCTCAACAGGGTCTCTCTTGAGCGAAACGAATTTCACCTACAACGCCCAGGGTGAGCTCACGCAACAAGAGGACATTTATTATTTCGCCACGGGAGAAGTCGCGAAGAGAATCGTATCCAATTTTGATAATCTGGTCCGGCTGACGGATCAGCAATACTTCAACGTCGGGGGTGCGCAAACTCAAGAGACCAATTTTACTTATTCGCCGTCCGGACGTTTGAGCCAAAGGGAGGATGTCTTTTTTAACGCCTCAAGCCAAACCTCAGACCGATTCGTCTTTACCTATGACTCGGTGGAACGGCTTTTGGGCTGGTCCGAAACACGGTATTCCTTTGACACCAACCTTGACAGCAAGTCCAATCTCCAAAGCGGTGCCGATTTCTATCACAGCGTCCAACCGGTCGAAGGGGATGTTTTTTTGTACCGTGTCGAAAAAACAGGAAATGTTCTTGGGATTGGGGAATACAAATACGAAGGTTACCTCGACCTCACAACGTTTATCATCACGGCACTTGACGGGCCTCTGGGCGGGCCTGTGACTTATCAGATCGGCGAAGAAGGCTGGCTGCGTAATTTCAATTTGATGATGAGTCTCGCCAGCCGCTCCTATTCAACGGCCACGGCGGCTCAATTGCCGAATGTAACACTTGCCTTAGAAACCTTGTACGAGGTCCGAGCCAGCGTTTTTGGCGATCCCACCCACACGACGGTCTGCTTTTACAACCCCACCGGAGCCCTTTTGCAAGTGGATGAGTTTGAAATAGCCGATCGCCTGCAAATGACGAGCCTTTATACCGCCGGTGAAAAGCTCGCTCACACCGCTCTTTACAATTTGTACACCGGACAGGCCACGATAAAAGAATGGTTTTTCCTTTCTGATGTGCTGACCCAGCCGACTGTTTCAAGGCACATGGAATACAACAAGGCAGGAATCCCCATCGAGGTCATCGAATATAATGAAGCGGGCAATGTGGTTCAGTCTTTTGACGAAACAGTCCTGCAAGACCCCTTCTCGAATTTCGCGTGGTTTACCAATAATCAGAATGGCACTCCCTCAGGGCTCATCGTCAGCCACCCGGACGACCTCAATTTCATCTACCACGAGGGAGTCCAGCAAGAGTGGGCCAAAATCTACGCGAACACGCAAGGCTACACCTATGACCAAGCAGTCGCGGGTATCACAATGCTGAATGAAGCCGTTGTCTATGGAGGGCCGTTCACCCAGGCAAAAAAGATCCTTGATTTCTACTACGCCGAATGGCTCGCCGAATCCGCGAATTTCACGGGATTCTGGACCGTTTACAACGTGGACCCCGCTTTTGCCTGGAAAAAATATGAGTGGCGAAAAGGGTTGGGCGAAAACGCGTGGGTGGCCCTCTTCTGCTTAAAGTACTACGAACTCCAAACGGATCCGGCGGAAAAAGCCAAAGGGCTTGCACTCGCCTCCGCCATCACCAAATGGATTGGCAGCCTTCCCCACAAGGACGGCGCGGTCGCCATGGGTCCCAACGTTCCCGGCAGCAATCCCAATTACGGGAATATCTACTCCGTTGAAAATAATCTCGACTATTACGCCGTGCTGAAATATCTGGCGGTCAACGCCTCGGACGCTGCTGACCGGACTGCTTTCCAAACGGAGCTCGCCGGTTTAACGACGTGGCTCAAAACACAAGCCTACGACCCCGCTGCAGGCCTATTCAGAAGAGGCGGAAGGCTGAATACTCTAACTAACCAGATGGAATGGGATCCTATCAAAAGTCTGGATGTTAATTCTTGGGCGATCTCGGCCATTGGCCCCGAAACCTTGGCGGTAGACTTTGGGATTGACCTTGACGCCTTCATGACGAAGATTGGGGAAACATTTGCCGTGCAGCCCGACGGGACCTTCGGGGGAAATATCTTAGAGGCGCAGGGTTTTGATTTCTCCGACTTCGTGAACGCGGCTATTATCGGGAGGGATGGAATCCAATGGGTGGAAGGCACCAACCAGATGATTCTAGCCTATCAGCTTGTCGCCGAATACTACGCGGCAACGGACCGTGTGAAATCATGCTACTATGAAAGCCTCGCGGCCTATTTTACAAGCTTCAACCCTGAATACGCGTTTATCGTTGGCCAGAACCTCAGCTACCCTTACGCGAGTGAGGCGGGTGTTCAAATTTATGCCGACGCCGGAAATTGGAGAACTTTTTTTGGTCAGGCCGCGCCCTCAGTTGGGTGGGTCTATTTTTCACTGAGGGGGCTTAATCCCTTTCAATTTGTTAACTAACAAAAAGGAGAAAGTAAAAATGAAGCAACTAACGAAAATAACCGCTGTGGTCGCAGCCATTCTTTTCTTGGCCTCGCCGATAGCGTTTGCCGCAACCCAGTCGTCCGCGCCCATCAGCATCAGCGCACAGGTGAACGGTACTTTATCCATAGCGGTGAATCTATTCAGAAACTCCGTTTCTGCCGCCAACGATATCCCTGACACCGCCATGAGCTTCGGAACACTCTTGGACGATGACGCCAACAACACGCTGCGCTCCACGATAGCCGGTTCGACGGGAACCGCGTCGGTTGTGGCTTTAATCTCAGCCAACTCAAGCGGTTTGCCTTACACGATAAGCCAGACAAGTGCGTCGGCCTTGACCAGCGGGTCCAACATCATTCCCTCGGGAGCCACCACTGTCGTTCCTGTTTATGCACCAGCGGACAATGCGGGCCTTCCCTTAGTGGGTTCTATGGGAACCATGGGAACGTGGGTCGGATCAAGAACGCTTTATACCTCGGACGGGGTAGGCACGATTCGTACCATTCAGGCGCACTACTCAATCACGGATGATCCCGCGGCTGGTTCTACCGCGATTGTTCCTTTGAGTCAGGCGGCTGGCACTTATACCGGCACGGTTACCTTTACCGTTACGGCGTAATCGCCTTAAGTTTAAAAACCGCAAAGTGGGGTCTTACAAAGACTCAACTTTGCGGTTTTTTATTTTTTGACTAAACCCTCTTCTGGAGTATGATGGTTTCCATGAGTCTGCAAGACAATCTCTTAAGGTGGTTCCAGAAAAACCAAAGGCCCCTTCCCTGGCGCAAGAAATACCAGCCCTACGAGGTCTGGGTATCTGAGATCATGCTCCAACAAACCCAGATGGATACCGCCCTGCCCTATTTCGAACGATGGATGAAGGCATTTCCCACGATCGATTCACTAGCGAAAGCCGACGAGAAAAAAGTCTTGAAACTCTGGGAAGGCCTCGGCTACTACTCGCGGGCGAGAAATCTTCATGAAACAGCCAAGCAAATCATGAAAGAACACGGCGGACAATTTCCAAGCGATTTCGAGACAATCCGCTCGTTAAAAGGCATCGGTCCCTACACCGCGGGTGCTATCGCCAGCATCGCTTTCAACCTAGATAAACCAATCGTAGACGGAAACATCTTGCGCGTTCTTTCGCGCGTCTACGCCATCTCAAAACCCATCGATGTGCCAAAAAATACCGAGACCTTTTGGACGCTGGAAGAAAAACTTATTCCGAAAGGCCAAGCGCGTTATTTCAACCAGGCGCTGATGGAACTCGGAGCGCTCGTCTGCGCCAAAGACAACCCGCTCTGCGCGTCCTGCCCCATCAACCAATTCTGCAAAGCGTACAAAAAAAACAAAGTCGAAGCCTACCCCGTGCGAATTAAACAAAAGAAATCTGTTAAAGTCATTGCGAGTGCTCTCGTCTTATCAAAAAACAATAAATTCCTCATTCAAAGAAGGCCTTTGGGAAAAATAATGGGTGGGCTCTGGGAATTCCCGGAATGGAAACTGGCACGTGAGCTAAAACTCACTCAGACAAAAATCAAACAACTTACTCTAAAGCGCGCCGCAAATGAATTTGACCAAAAAATCGAAGATTTGAAACACCTAGGCGCGATCAAACGAAACTACACCCACCATCTTGAAACGCTTCACGTCTTCTCAGTCACCGCAAATGGACTACATTCTAAAAGAGGTTGGCCCACAGCATGGGTCAGTAAACAAGAATTCCGCGCCTACCCCTTCTCCTCCGCCCACGCCAAAATCGCTGCGCTCATAACTTAACGGTAGCGGGTCCTGTCAACGCATTGTCCTGGCGTCATCGCTCACCTCACTCTCTTAAGCGGCCCCTCGGGAGACCTTTTCGGGGGCCTACGCTTGATTGCAGGTGATGGCAACCTTGTGTGCTTCTTCTAAGTAATCCGTTTTCATACCAGGGAGCCTTACAGGCTCCCATAACCGGCCTTTGGACCTAATAATAGACGCTACGGCCTTATCCCGAAAAGGACATCCCTCGGGGCCTTTTCTACCTGGAGTCAACCTGTGGGGATGCCGATAGTTTTCTTTTCGGAGGACCGTTGGAAGTCGCGAGCGGCCATGGTGGTCGCCATAGGCGACCGAGCGAGTGACTACACCGAGCGAGGCGCCTCGGAGGGGCGCCGGAGCGTGTCCGTGAAAAGATAACTATTGGCAGCCCGATGGGCCGTTTGAGAGGGTTGGGTGGACAGGCCCCGCCAAGAATTATTTCGCTGAGCAGCCGCGGCAGAAGCCGAAGAGTTTGAGGCTGTGGTAGACGATCTGGAAGGCGTGTTTCTTGGCTTCGGAGTTCTGAAGCTTTTCGATGTGGTCGTTCTCAAACTCGATGATCTTGCCGCACTTCACACAGACGAAATGGTCGTGATGCTTGCGCCCTTGCGCGCGCTCGTAGACTTTTCTTCCGTCTCCAAAATCCTGTTCCTCTAGGAGCTTACTTTCCTTTAAGAGGGCCAGCGTGCGGTAGACCGTGGCCTTGGAGATCGTGGCGTCCTTCCTTTTGGAGAATTTAAGGAGCTCTTCGGCGGAAAAGTGGCCCTTGGCCTCGAGCGCCACGTTGAGAATACTCCGGCGCTGGCTCGTGAGTTTTAAATCTTTTTTTTCTAAAAAATCAGAAAATGTTGACTCGGCTTCTTTGATCAACGTACCGTCCCTTTCTCCGGCTGTCTTTCTGCGCGCAAAAACACGAAAAGAATCGTCAAAAGAAAGCCCCAATAAGCCAAGACCTCTGTCAAAGAAGGATTCCCGTTGTAACCAAACAGGGCTTTGAGGAATGAGCCCACTCCCACCTTCTCATTCAAAATGTGATTGATATTGTAAATCGGGTAGAGAATTTGCGGAATCCAGCCTGCCTCCTCGAGCTCATGGATGCCATAGGCAAGCATCCCGGCGGCCATGAGTAAAATCAAGAAACCCGTCCCGCGAAAAAGGGGCTTTAGGGGAATTCTCCTGCCTTGAATAAAAATCAAGGCGACAATGGCAACGCCCAAAAGACATCCGGAGATTCCTCCCAGCATGGAAACGGATTCTCCACTCTGGATCGCGACCGCTTTCAAAAAGAGGACCGTCTCCGCCCCTTCACGGAAAACAGCGAAAAAGGGCAGCGCAAGCATCGCGGTGAAGTCCTGGCTGGAAAGCGCCAGATGTACCTCCGCTTCAAGCTTCGATTTAATGTGCCTAGCCTGATCTTCCATCCAAAAAAACATGTAGGTCAAAACACCCGCCGCAGCTAGAGAGATCGTCCCCTCGATGATCTGCTTCACCTTTTCCTGGGCCGTGTCGGTCATCGAGACTATCCAATTTCCCGCGATAAAACTTAAAACAATCGCCACCAGAGAGCTTGCGATAACACTTGAGAAATAATGATGCGCTTTGGCTCGCGCCAGAACGGTCAGAATGATTCCAATAATGAGGCTTGCCTCAAGGGCTTCACGAAATACAACGACAAACGTCGCGAAAATATTTCCTTCGTTCATTTTATTTGCCCTCTAATTGAAACCGGATCGGAACTTCCACTTTTGATTCGATGGGCAGCGTCCCAATCTTCGCCGGTTGAAATTTCCATCGCTTCACGGACTTCACGGCGGCCTCGTCCAAAAGGACGTAGCCAGAGCTTTGTTTGATTCCAACAGAGTCAGGATACCCCTCCCGGCTCACACTCACCATTAAAACCACCAAACCCTCCTGGCCCAGCCGCCTTGCGCTCTCGGGATAAATCGGAGAAGGGTTTTTTAAATAGTGGGGTTTTGCCAGCGTCTCAGCGCCCCCCGAAGAATAAAGTGTCGTCGCGTCTTTTCCCGGAACGGCTGAGCTTCCGTCCCCGACTTCTTTTGTATCGGAAATTTTTGAAATTTTTTCTTCTGTTTCAACAATCACTTCATCAAGCCGTGCGTCCTCTTCCTTGAGTGGTTCCGCGGCCTGAACCGCCACAGGGAGTTCTTCCTCAACCGCGGGAAGTGCGGCGACAAGATTCACTTCAATCGCGCCCTCTCCCTCCTGCACACCAAACTCAGCGGGTTTAACCAAGAAAGCGCCGCCCGCGGTAAAAACCGCGGTATGGATCGCGGAAGCAAGCATGAAGCTAATCAGCTTGTCACTGAGCATGTTGAGCTCCCTTAGTCTGAATCGCCACTTTCGTGATCCCCAATTTTCTAACCTCGTCCAGCACTTGAATAGCGCTTCCCAGAGCCGCCTTTTCATCCCCTTGGATAAATACGCGAAGCTCCGGATCGGCTAATTTCATCTCGCCCAGGCGTCTCTTGAGTTCAGCGAGACTCACCTGTTCCTTATTCAAATAAAGATTATCATCCTCCGTCACCGTCACCGTCGCTTGGGTCTTACGGTCCTGAGGAACGCTGGTCGCCGCGGCAGGCAAATTGACGGGAATTCCCTGGTTCCGCACCATCGAAAGTGACACCATGACAAACGTCGCCAAAAGAAAAAAGACAACGTCAATCAACGGGATAATCTCAATTCTGGCTTTTTTTCTTCCAAAAGGAACGGGTATTCTCACGCTAGGTCCTCGGCTTCATCAAATGCAGTTCCAGATGCGTAGAGGCATCTTCGATTTCGTGCCGAGCTTCCTCAACACGCGCGTTCAAATAATTAAAAGGAATAAGTGCCACGATGGCAATCGCCAAACCAAACGCCGTCGCGATCAACGCCTCCGCGATACCGCCCGTAATGACGGTCGGCGCTTCAAGCTCTTTGCCGCCCAAAAGACCGAAAGCATGAATCATGCCTGTCACCGTGCCCAAAAGACCCAGAAGCGGCGCGAGCGTCACAATCGTATCAAGAACTGGAAGCCCCTGATTGAAACGTTTCAATTCCTTGTTCGCGGCCTGCAGAAGCGCATTCGCGAACGACTTCTGCCGCTGTGACAGGCCGTAGATAAGTGTCCGCACCACAAAATCCCCCGAGATCTTGCCCGCCTGGATCGCGCCGTCGATATTCCCCTTTTCGGCTTCTGTTAGGATCTTTTCGACCAGTTCCGGGTCACGGCGAGACTTTTCCCGCGCGATGAAAATAAGCCGCTCAATTGCAACCGTGAGCCCCACAATCGACGTAGCTAGAAGCGGCCACATCACTGGACCGCCTTTTTGAAAAAGTTGGATCATATTTTTCTCCTTACCATGTAAACTTCACTCCCCCGTAATAATTCCTTCCGTCCGCCGGATCAATCCCTGTACTCGTGACTCGCGCGAAATAGTGCTCGTCGAATAAGTTATTGATACCCCCAAAAATAGTCACGACCTCTTTGTAAATCTTAAGTTCACCCGTGAGATCCCAAACCTTGTAGGAAGGGACCGTAAAACGTTCCGTGTTGGAATCGTCGCCGAAATGATCGTCGAAGAAGCTGCCGGCGAGTTTCACCTTCACTTTATCCTGAAAGGAGTACTCTATGCCGCCCTTTTGAATGAAATCAGGGGCGTATTGCGGCGTTTTTCCTTTAACGGGACCGCCGACAAATTCCGCGTCGAGAAAAAGGGCATTGTAAAAAATCTTGAGCGACCCGATCTTTTTCGCGCATTCTTTGTTAAAGAGATCATCCGAGAAGCCTACCAGGTCCAGTTCAGTGGTTAATTCCACCCCTTGATGCTCCGCATCCCCCACATTCTGAAAGGTGGTGATGCCGCCCGCGCTGACACTCCCGGTCTGATCGTTAAATTCGAGGTGAAATACGCTCGCGTCCCATGAAAAATAAGGCAGTGGCTTCCCGCGAAGGCCCAAATCCACCTGCCAGGAGCGGCCTTCCTTTAAGTCCTCGTTCACCGCCTCACTCGTTCCCAAAGGCAGCGCCTGGGCATAGATCTTGGGCCGATAGCCCTGCGAATAATTGGAATAAAAGTCGATGGCGTCCGTGACTTCATAATTTAAACCCGCACCCCCCAGCGCGACAAAACGGTAATCGGATTCTTCCGAGAGAAGTTTAGACGCGGCCGTTTTATCGAGGTTTAGATTTTCCTTCAAGTCCTGCCAGATATTTTCGAATCGAATGCCCGGCGTGATGGACAGCCTGCCAAATTTGAAAAGATTCTCCAAAAAGACCGAAAGGTAATTAAGCTCTCTGTCCGAATCCTTTCGCTCTGGCCCGTCCGTAGCGTCTGCCGTCGTGCCACGTTTTTCGGTGCGCGGAGAGCTGCTGTGATAGTAGAGAATCCCGCCCGCCAAGGAATGCTCAGCGGATCCGAAAGCCTCATAATCGTGACGCAGACGCGCTTCGGCACCTCCCGTATAAAAGGTCTGTTCCTGGATATCATTGGTGCTGGCCGTCGCGCCCGTGGGAAGCGTACCAAACCCACCCCCTCGCTGCCGCCAGCTAAGCCGCTCGTAAAAAACACCGAAAGCCTTGGCCTCAAAATACGTGTCGGTTGAGATTTCCTTTTCGTAAGTGACGGACCCAGCGTAACGGTTCAGCTCAAAGTGGTCCATCAGGCGCGTTGTCTTTGCGGGATTATTTTCAAAATCGTCGCGCGTCAATCCACCGGGTTCACCATGCTCCTCATTGTAAATATCAAAACTTAAAATCCATTTCGCGGTGACATCCTGCTCAATCACAAATTTTACGCCGCCGTAATAAACTTCGTATTGGCTGTTGAAATCCCGGAAGCCCTGCGATTGCCTGTGATGAAAATAGCCATAATAGCCCAAAGGCCCTTGAGTACCGCTTAGGGCCGTGTAGTTGGAATAAAAATCATGGCTCCCCACACTATTTTCTTCCACAAGAGAAAACGGTCCGCCTTCGTAAGGGTCTTTTGTCACAAAGTTAATAGCCCCACCCGGCTGAGGGCCATACATCAGGGCCCCGCCGCCTCGGATAAAGTCGATATGCTCCACGACCTGGAAAGGAGGAATGTAGTACGCTTCGGGATAACCAAACATATCGGCCAAGATGGGAATCCCGTCTTTCAAAACCTGCATAAATTGGGCGCGGTCAGGGTTAAGGCCGCGGTAGCCGATGCTCACAAGCGGCGTTGATTCTTCGCTCACCAGAAGGCCCGGTGTCTTGTCGAGTGCCTGTCTTAAGTTGTTATTCACAATGGGGGGTTTTTCGGCAAAATCAATCACGGAAGTCTTCTTACCGCTGTAAATCTTCGCGCCTTCGACATCCGGCAGATACCGCACACCAGGCGTGGCGTCTTTTTCAGCTGTTACCACTACTTCCGGCATGGTGGTGGCCGCCTTCGGCTCTTCCGCGAAGCTTGTGCCGATAGATAAAACCAACCCGATCAACAAAAACCAAATCCGAAACATCTTATTCTCCTTAATTGAGACTCATTCTCAACTGAGAGTCTATCTCATATTAGCGTCAGACGTCAAGGTTAATTTGTAGGGACTTTTGAGGACTAAGCATCGGCGGGTGGCGCGAGTGGTGGTGGCCTACATGGTGCAGGGGTTACACTTGCGCCGTGTAGGCTCCACGAAGCGACAGGACCCGCCGATAGATTTAACGCGAAAAAATTTCGAAGAGGCCGCGGCGGACCAGCATGACGCCGATCGCCCCGAGGAGAAGGCTGAACAGTTTTGAGAGCGTGCGGGACCCCGCTTCCCCGAGAAATTTGGAGATGCGGCCTGAAAAATGAAGAATAAGCCCACAGAGAAGGATATTCGTGATAATGGAGAAAATGGTCGGATAAATACCAAAGGTATCCAGAAGAATCAACGAGGTCGTCAACACCGCGGGCCCAACGATAAGCGGTACCGCCAGCGGCACAACCCCGGCACTCTCCCCCGTCGCGGGCGTGGGCTTTCCAAAGGAAAGGAGATCGCGGATAGAGATAATAAAAAGAATGGCGCCCCCCGCTACAAGGAAGTCATTCATCGTAATCCCCAAGAAAAGGAACACAAGCTTTCCGACAAAAAGGAAAAGGATCGCCACGGCAAGAGCCGTCATGATGGAACGCTTGACGAGCGCTTCTTTATGATACGGGGTCATCCCAGTCGTCAGTGACATAAAAAGAGGAATAATTCCCAGCGCGTCAACCGCGACAAAAATGGGAACAAAGGCAAGAAAGTAATTATCTAACATCAGGTTTCCTAGGCTCCTAAAAAGGCGTGTGTCTCTCCCGTGTAGTCCGGGGCTGGGCGCCTTACTTCACGAACCTTATTGGCCACAAACAACACGACCAAGAATCGCCCAAGACAGGATATCAGAAAAAGAGTCAGAAATGAATAACCAAAGAGAGCCGGTAAGTGAGGAAAAAGAAATCCGCCCAGCATGGCCCCGAGAAGAATCGCGACGCTGTTCATGACGTTAAAATAAGAAATGCAGCGGATCCTCTTTTCAGGACTCACGGCCTCCATGATAAAGTTGTTCACCAAAAGATTGAAAGCTCCCCAAAAACATCCAGCCATAAATTGAACGAAGAAAAGATAAGCCAAGTGATGCGAAAACATCCAGAAGAGCGGAATGGAGGCGATGCCCCAAGTGGCGATTTTAAGCATCTTGAGATTGCCCACGCGGTCTGCCGCTTTCCCCCACAGCCCCTGCAATAGAAATCCCGACAGGGTTGCCGTTGTGACCATGACCATGTAGGAAGCGTAGTTGAACCCTAATTCTTTCAGCAAAAAAATAGGGAGAAGCGGCGAGGAAAGGTTGACGGCGAAACTCATCAACGATACGTACAAAACAAATTTGGCGAAATTGCTGGTCCTCATCTGCTTAATAAAATCAAAAAAACTAAAATAAACGTCGTGGGAAGCATGACGAAAAGGTTCCGTCATGCGGGTCAGGCACGCCCAAGCGGAGAAGCGACAGATCATCGCGAAGACAAAAATAACGGTAAATCCCGTCACGCTGTCTTTTCCGAAGAAATGCAGAATAAGCCCCGCCAAAACGGACACCAAGACGGTCAGGATCCCTTGAAGCCTGTTTCTCCATCCGAAGTACTTCCCTCTTTTTTTTACCGGGATGTAGTCGGACATCAGGCTCTGCCAAGCGGGAACCGAAAAGGCTCCTAGGCTCACGAACACAACCGCGGCGCAAAGGAGCGCCCAGGGCGCGAAATGCGCGTGCCTTCCTTGCGAAAAAAAAGTGGGAATCAGGATAATCGGAAGCCAGGCCAAGGCGTGAAAAAAGACCATGAAATTAATCAATTTGGTTCTGGAACCGATGGATTGGGTGACTGCGGCCGAGCGCACCTGCAAAAGAGTCGCGATCACCATGGGAACGGCTGTCAGGAAAGCGATCTGGGAAGGTGTGGCCCCCAGCACGATGCCGTAAGGGATCAAATACGCGTCGCTCACCCCCATCATCATCGCGGTAAAAAGACCGTCAAGAATTGAAAAGCGGAGGCTCTTTCGAATCGAGCCCTTTTGAAACTTCATTCTTAATTTTTAATAGCGGCTTCGACGTCCGAGACTAATTTCTTGGTGTAAGCATGGTAAACGCCAAGAACTTTTCCCTCGGAATTCACAAGGATACTCGTAGGAATGCCAACGATTTTATAACGCTCCGCGACGGCCATTTGGCTGTCCAGAACGATTGGATAATTCATGCCAAATTTTTGAGAAAATTTTTCAACCTTCGTCTTGGACTCCCCGACATCGACCCCTAAGACCGTAAAGCCGCTTGCGCCGTATTTGTCCTGAAACTTTATAAGATCAGGAATTTCCTCGCGGCACGGCGGGCACCACGTAGCCCAGAAATTAATCAGGACCGCCTTATTTTGGCTTAATAAGGCA
>CAZDBQ010000074.1:0-13451 GCA_964503765.1 uncultured Planctomycetia bacterium
TAGTTTTCTTTTCAAAGGACCGTTGGAAGTCGCGAGCGGCCATGGTGGTCGCCGCAGGCGACCGAGCGAGCGACTACACCGAGCGAGGCGCCTCGGAGGGGCGCCGGAGCGTGTCCGTGAAAAGAAAACTATTGGCAGCCCATTCAAACGCGAAAAGGACACACGAGGGGGCCGATGGGGAGGGTTTGCAGACCTACTCGTTTAAGTGGGCTGTTGCTACTGGGGTTTTTGGTTAAATAATCCCTTGATGAACTTGTGGATCGGGGATTCGCCCTCTTCTTTAACCTCTGTTGTTTTGCTCCAGCCAGTTTTCTTTCCTTTATCCCAGCCGGGAGGAGTTTTGCCTTTTTTGGCGAGGCCCGGAGGCATGGCGCCTGTGGTGGTGGTCGTGGTTTTCTTAGTTTCTTTCCCCGTGAGTACATCCGCGATGGCGTCGGCAGCTTCATTTCCGACTCGTTCAGCCGCGGTTGAATCATTTTTATCCTGATGCGACACTTTATCCGGCTTGCCGGCAAAAGCGCAAGGGGACATCAGGGAAAACGCTAGAAATAGCCCGATTATTTTTTTCATCTTTACTCTCCTTTTTGAATTTGTGCTACTATAATATCACGATGCTAGAAAGAATCAACGTCGTAAAAGGCGATATCACAAGGCAAAAGGTGGATGCCATTGTAAACGCCGCCAATACATCCCTTCTTGGCGGGGGAGGCGTGGATGGCGCGATTCATCGCATGGCGGGACCGGAACTTTTGGAAGAATGCCGGAACTTAAACGGTTGCCCGACCGGCGAGGCCAAAATTACGAGTGGTTATAACCTCGCGGCGACATGGGTGATTCACACTGTGGGCCCGGTTTGGGACGGCGGGGACCGCGACGAAGAAGCTCTTTTGGCGCATTGCTATCAAAACAGCCTCGCCTTGGCGGAAAAATGTTTCATTCGGACGATCGCGTTTCCTTCCATTAGCACCGGTGCTTACGCTTTTCCAGTTGAGCGCGCCTGCCGAATCGCTCTCAGGGAAATAAGGAATTTTCTTTTTGAAAATCGGTCGATGGAGAGAGTGGTTATCGTCTGCTTCGACCAAGCCACTTTAGACGCCTATTTAAAAGCCATAAAGGAAATTGCCGAATGACCCGTGTGAAGAAAACCGAGAGCGCGGGCGGAGTCGTGCTGAATAAAAAGGGCGAAATTCTCGTAGTAAGCCAGCATGGAAATTCCTGGTCGCTGCCAAAGGGACACATTGATAAGGGCGAGAACGCTCTCAAGGCCGCTAAGCGGGAAATAAAGGAAGAGGCCGGTGTTGGACGGCTCAAATTGATCAAAGAACTCGGCCGCTATAGCCGCTACCGGATTGGTCCAAGCGGAAAAAAAGAAGACAAGTCAGAACTAAAGACTATTCACCTATTTTTATTTAAAACCAGTCAGACAAAATTAAAACCTTTAGATCCAAAGAATCCTGAAGCTAAATGGATAAAAAAGGAAAAAGTGGCGTCGCTACTCACACATTCAAAGGACAAAAATTTTTTTAGGAAAATTCTTAAGGAATTATGAGAACCTCGGTGAAAATATCCCTAGCGAAAGGTACGCCCTTCCAACGCAAAGTGTGGAAGGAAGTCCAGAAAGTCCCATCTGGAATGACTATTTCCTACAAAGAGTTGGCGAAAAGAATCGGCAAGCCGAAAGCGGCCCGCGCGGTCGCGAACGCTCTCGGGAAAAACCCTCGGCCCGGGGTGGTTCCCTGCCATCGCGTGATTGGTAGTGACGGCAGCCTTAGAGGTTATTCCGCGCGCGGAGGCGTTCGAAGGAAGGCTCAGCTTCTTCTCCAAGAAAAACGCAAGTAGGGTATAATTAGTGATATGAGACTTTTAATCATCGGCGATCAAGAATTTCAGCAGGATTTGGGTGGTTTTGTCCACCGGCTTTTTAATGATATTGAAACCGCCTCTGAAGAAAAGGAGATCAGGGAAAAGCTGAAATGGCAGGATGTTGATTTAGCCGTTTTTGATTATGATCTTTACTTGCCGCTGGCGAGCTCCAAATGCTTTCAGGTTTTGGACGCGCTGAGCCAGTCCAAACGCCCCTTTGTCGTCACCTCTTCCCAAACGGATCCGGAGCTTATTTTAGAATCAAGAAAAAAGGGCGCTCTGGATTACATCGTGAAGCCTTACAACCAGCGGGAATTTATCCTGCGCATCAACGCGGTGGCCCAAAAAAAGATCCGCATGGCCTGCATTGGCGGAGGAACGGGCCTCTTCACTCTGCTTTTAGGACTCAAACTCCTTCCTAATGTTCTGCTTACCTCCATTGTGAACATGAGCGACGACGGCGGCTCGTCTGGAAAGATCAGCCAGACTTTTGGCATCCTTCCTCCGGGCGATATCCGGAGAAGCCTTGTCGCGCTTTCCAACGCGCCGGATCTGATGAACCAGATCATGCAGCATCGTTTTGAGAAAGAGGGTGAATTTAAGGGCCACAGCTTTGGGAATATTTTTCTTACCGTGCTGGCGGAGGTCAAAGGCTCGATGTCCGAAGCTGTGAGGGCGCTGAGTGACATTCTGAATATCCAGGGGATCGTAATCCCGGCGGCGAGGATTCCGACAAGCCTCTCGGCGCGTTTTGAGGACCGCACGGTTGTGAAGGGCGAGAGCAAGATTGATCTGGGTACCGGAAGAAGCCCGGACGTGCATATTGAAGAATTGTGGCACGACCCCCCGTCGGAGTGTGACGCCGACGCCTATTCTTCCATTATCAACGCCGATGTCGTGACAATCGGGCCTGGAGATCTCTATACCAGCGTTATCACGAATCTAGTCATAAAAAATCTCAGAGAAGCGCTTACAAAATCAAAGGCCAAGAAGATTTATATCTGCAACCTGATGACCAAGCCCGGAGAGACCGCAAATTTTAAGGCGGTTGATCACGTGAGGGAAGTGGTCAAGTATTTGGGTGCGGACGTCTTGGACACGATTCTTTTATCCAACACTCAGCTTTCCAATGATGCCATTGTCGAATACTCGAAAAAAAGCCAGTCGCCGGTCCTGCCGGGGAACGTAAACGAGATAACGAAAATTACCCGCGCCGAAATTGTCATCGCGGATATTGGCAACGCGACTGAGCTTGTGCGCCATGACAGTATGAAGCTCAAAAGAGAAATCCAGCGAATCGTCGAGGGTAGCCCGCAAAATAGGTCGTAGTCAGTAATAAATCCTGCTGTAAAATCTCAATCGGATGTCTTATAATGAAGGTTTGTCATTGGGAGAGCTATGGCTAAGAAGGAAATGATTAGCACGCACCGGGCGCATATTTTTTACACCGGACGGGTCCAGGGGATCGGATTTCGCTACACCGCGGAGAGATTGGCTTTGGATCTCAAGCTTGTGGGCTGGGTTAAGAACCTGCCTGACAACCGCGTGGAGGTGGTTTGCGAGGGCCCGAAGGAAAAGGTCGAGCTCTTTCTCGAAGGCATTAAAGAAAGCTCTCTGGGTCCCCATATTAAGAAGGCGGCCTGCGCCTGGGAAGCGCCCACTAACGAGTTCAAAGATTTTTCGATTGAGTTTTGCCTGTGAAGAATAAGGATGTTCGCGCCGCGCTTGCGGGCCTTAAGAAAGAGATTCAACGTCACAATCATCTTTATTACGATTTAAACCGGGCTGAGATCTCAGATCCCGAGTATGACCGGCTTCTTAAAGAGCTCGACCGCCTGGAAAAAAACCATCCGGAGCTTTTAACGTCTGATTCTCCGACACAGCGGGTGGGTGGCAGGGCGGCGCAAAAAGCTACAACCATTCGGCATCAAGTGCCGATGATGAGTATCGACAATACCTATTCCAAAGAAGAAGTGTTGGCTTTTGACGAGCGCGTACGGAAACATCTGAAGGAGGGCTCTTACCAATATGAGCTTGAACTTAAGATAGACGGTGTCTCGCTCTCGCTTCTTTATAGGAACGGCCATTTGGAATATGCCGCCACTCGGGGAGACGGCCAAACCGGCGAGGATGTGACCGGCAACGTTAAAACCATCAAGGATATTCCCGCGACGCTCAAAGACACCAAGAAGGCGCCTGCCGAGATGGAAGTACGCGGCGAGGTTTTTTTGACCCGGAAAAATTTCCTGGCGCTGAATAAGGAGCGGGAGCGTCAAGGCGAAGAACTCTTTGCCAACCCAAGAAACGCCGCGGCTGGGACCCTTAAGCTTTTGGACTCCACGGTCGTTGCTAAGCGCGGGCTTTGCTTTATGGCTCATGGCGCAGGAGCTTGCAAGGGGAAGGGATTCGAGACGCAGACAGAACTTTTAAAGTTTTTTAAAAACTCTGGGCTCCCCGTAAATCCCGACAATGAGCTATGCAAAGATTTGCAGGATGTTTTTCGCGCTTGCGACAAGTGGCAATCCGAAAAGGATAAATTAGATTACGAAATAGACGGGCTGGTCTTAAAAATAAACCGCTTGGAGCAGCAGAAACTCCTGGGGGTGACCAATAAAAGCCCGCGCTGGGCCATCGCGTACAAGTTTCCGGCGGAAAAGGCCAAAACGCGCCTGGTTGAGATCTCCGTTCAGGTAGGAAGAACGGGCGTCCTGACTCCGGTGGCGAATCTTGAGCCTGTTTTTCTGGCAGGGACGACTGTCTCGCGCGCGACGCTTCACAATGAGGATGAAATAAAACGTTTGGAGCTCAAGATCGGCGACTGGGTGCTGATTGAGAAGAGCGGCGAGATTATTCCCCAGATCGTGGAAGTGTTGAAGGGCAAGCGCAACGGAAAAGAAAAGAATTTTTCCATGCCCCGCCAATGTCCCGCTTGTGGTTCGGCTGTGGTCCGTGAAGAAGGCGAGGTGGCGTCCCGCTGCGTGAATTTAGGCTGCGAGGCCCAGCTAAAGGCTCGCCTCAATCATTTTGCCTCAAGGAAGGCCATGGACATCGAGGGATTGGGTGATGCGCTGGTGGAACAGCTGGTGGATAAAAAAATGGTTTCCGATTTCACGAATATTTTTTCCTTAAAGAAAGAAGCGCTCGCTGAGCTTGAGCGAATGGGCGACAAATCAGCGGACAATCTTTGCGTTCAAATAGAAATCAGTAAGAAGCGAGAGCTGTCCCGGCTTTTATTTGGACTTGGGATAAGGCATGTGGGAGTCAATGCGGCGCGTCTTTTGGCGCAAGAGTTTGGCACGATGGACGCCTTGGCCAAGGCGGGTAAAGAGGATTTTGAGAGAATCGGCGCGATTGGAGAAGTCATCTCGGAGAGCCTATTAGAGTTTTTTGGGAAGAAGGAGAATCTCAAAATTCTGGACAGGCTTGAAAAGCTCGGTGTCAACATGCGCGAACCAAAAAAAGAGGGGGTCGGCGGCCCGTTGTCAGGAAAGGCGTTTGTTTTGACAGGAACCTTAAAAGATTTTTCGAGGGAGGACGCCGGCCAGCACATTCGGGATCTCGGTGGCCGCGTCGCCTCCAGTGTGAGCAAGAAAACAGAAGCGGTCATCGCGGGAGAAGCGCCCGGATCCAAGCTGGACGACGCCAAGAAACTGGGAGTCAAAGTATTAACCGAGGACGATTTTAAAAAGCTAATCACAAGGAGTTAAAAAAATGAAAAAATGGATGACGTTTCTGTTGTTATTGGTTTGTGTGGCGAACGCGGCGGGCTGCGCCTCGGTACAGAAAAAATTTACCCGCAAGAAGAAAACGCCCAGCCATGTCGCGGCTACGATTTACCTGCAGGAAGGCGAATACCAAAAGAAGTATTCGAATGACTATTATTACAAATCTCATTTTACCTTCTGGAAGACTTGGCAGAGCGAGCTGATCAATGGGCTTGGCGGTAACCGCAAGAAGGTCGCCCGCTCCGCGCAGGAGGCACTGGGCCACTTGACCGAGCTCGGGAATTATTTGATTCCGGAAAAGAAAAGTCAGCTTCAGCTGGAAATTGATTCGCTGTCGAAAATTGTCAGAAAAATTGAGTCTCAACACTACTCCGACTCCGAGTATGGCGGGATGCGCTCCGAGCTTGAGCGGATCCAGCGCACGGTGAGCAATAATTTTTATTATGACAAGGTCAAAAAGGAGATACTGCCCGACGGGGTAGACTTAGGGGAAGAACCGAGTGAATGAACTTCTGGGGCAGTTTCTGGATTACCTCTCGATTGAGAAGGGGCTCTCCAAAAATACGCTTTTAGCCTACCAGAGGGATCTTAAAAGGTACATCGGGTTTTTGGGTAAGGCGAAGATCACGTCCTTTGACTCGGTCACGCGCAAAGTAATTATGGATTTTCTCTTGAAGGAGCGGGACAGGGGGCTGAACCCAAGCTCCGTTTCCCGCGGGCTTGTCGCGATACGCATGCTTCATCGGTTCATGGCTCAAGAGGGGAAGATTCGGGAAGACGTCACGGATGTCTTGGAGGCGCCCAAACTTTGGAAGCATTTGCCAGAGTGCCTCAGTGTGGCGGAAGTGGAAAGTCTCCTCAAAGCGCCGAATACCCGCAAGCCCCAGGGGATACGCGATCAGGCGATCCTGGAATTCATGTACGCGACCGGCATGCGGGCCACGGAGGTTACAACGCTCAAGACAGGGCACTTAAATTTTGAGCTTGGCTATACTCGTGTTTTGGGTAAGGGCGAGAAGGAAAGGGTTGTCCCAGTGGGCGGGGCGGCCAAAAAGAGCACGCATCGCTACTTAGAGCAGGTAAGGCCGAAGTGGGTTAAGGGCAACGCGGAAGACGCGCTATTTGTGACGCGCCTTGGAAAAAAAATGTCGCGGCAGACGGTGTGGGGGATTCTCAAAAAGTATGCCGTATTGGCCCGTGTGAAAAAGAAGGTTTATCCTCATATTTTGAGGCACTCGTTCGCGACGCATCTACTGGAGAATGGCGCTGACTTAAGAGTCGTGCAGGAGCTCTTGGGGCATTCAGACATAGCGACCACCCAGATCTACACACATGTGGAGAAGTCGCGGCTTAAATCGATTCATCAGAAATTTCATCCAAGACCATAAAGGAGCAGTGCGATGTCGCAAAGATCGATGCAGGTAGCTGAGGAGTTAAGAAAAATTGTCAGCATGATTTTATTGGAGGATTTAAGTGGTCACCGGATGGGCTTTGTGACGATTACGAGGATCGAGCTGACCGACGATCTTAGATTCGCGAGGATTTTTTATAGCGTCCTCGGCGATGAGGACCAAAAAAAGGATACGGAAGAAATGCTCCAAGATAATAGGGGGCTTATCCGAAAGTTGGTGGTGGAACGCATCAATATGAAATACGCGATGGAAATAAAATTTGAACTGGATAAAACCATCGAGCACAGCTTTAAGATTGATGACATTTTGAAGAAAATTAAGAAAAAAGAGGATGGCGAATAGAATTATGGACGGAATTTTACTTTTTAATAAACCCATTCTCTGGACAAGCCACGACGCCGTTGATTTTATAAGGCGCCGCCTGGGGCAGAAGGCCGTGGGCCATACGGGCACGCTGGACCCTTTAGCGACGGGCCTTCTGGTGATTCTTTTGGGAAAGGCCACCAAGCTATCCCAGCAGTTCAGCGCGATGGACAAGGACTACGCAGGGGCGATGACGCTCGGAATCACGACGGATACTCAAGATTTGGAGGGAAGGCTTTTGGGAGGCGCCGGCTTTGACAGCGTCGAGGAAAAAGAAGTTCTACGTATTTTCGCCGGTTTTATTGGGGCGCAGGCTCAAACGCCGCCGCTTTTTTCGGCGGTCAAGATGAAGGGAAAGAAATTGTATGAATGGACGAGGCGGGGAGTGGCGGTGGAAGCCGCGCCTCGAGAGATTACAATTTCAGCGTTTCACCTCGTTAATTTTTTTCCGCCGGAAGTCCATTTTTCTCTCAGCTGCTCTAAAGGCACTTACGTCCGGTCTCTTTGTGACGACGTGGGCAAGCGGTTGGGCTGCGGTGCGACGCTTTCGGCGCTGTCAAGAACACGCGTGGGTCAATTTCATTTGAAAGACGCCTTCACGGAAACCCGCATTAAAGAGCTGAGCCTCGCGGAGATCGAAAATCGTTTAGCGGCCCGCCCATGATCGTCTACAGTGATTTCAAAGACAAAAAATTAAAATCAAAGCCGCGTTGTGTCGCGATCGGAATTTTTGACGGTGTTCACCGCGGCCATCAAAAGATTTTGAAAAACGTTCTTCGGGATGCCCGACGTACACGCGCCACACCCTCGGTAATTACGTTTGAGCCTCACCCCAACAAAGTTTTAAATCCGGGGAAGGGCCATCCGATACTCATGTCGCTGGCTCATCGTTTGCGCTATTTTGAAAGAATGGGTTTGGCGGAAGCGTTGGTGATTCGGTTCAACAAGGATTTTTCAAAAGTCACACGCGAATCCTTTTTAAATCAATGGCTGCTGAAGCGCCTCGATATGAAGTTTCTCTCCGTGGGCCACGATTTTCGTTTTGGCTACAGAGGCCTTGGCGATACCTCTTTCTTACTTGAAAATTCAAAGAGACTCAAATTGGGGTTGTCTCTCGTGAAGCCGCTTAAATATAAGGGTGAGATTATCTCGAGCACCCGTATTCGCCACCTTATTGAAACCGGCGATCTAAAAAAGGCTCAAAAAATGCTGGGGCGCCCGGTTTCTGTCTATGGCACGGTAGTGCGGGGAAGAGGGCGTGGCAAAGGGCTTGGTTTTCCCACCGCCAATTTAAACCCTCACCACGAGACGCTGCCGCCCAGCGGTGTTTATGCCGCTTGGGGATATCTGGACGGCAAAAAGCTTAAAGGCGTGATTCACATTGGCGAGCGGCCGACCTTTAACGATAAGGAAAGAAGCTTAGAGGTCCATTTCCTCAATTTCCATAAGGACATTTACGGCAAGGAGCTAGAGCTTATTTTTGTCGCCAAACTTCGCGGAACGCAGCGTTTCAAAGGCCCTAAAAACTTGGCCCGGGCCATAAAAATGGACATTGCCAGGGCCTTTAAAATCCTCGGTTAAAGCCTATTTTTGACAAGCATTTTCCTTTACAAACTACCCTCAAATCAGTATAATCTCTGTTTACTAAACTAAATGAAAGGGAAAGAGTTAAGCATGTCAATTACAAAACTAAGAAAACAGGAAGTCATTCAGAAACACAAGATTCATGACAAGGATACCGGTTCCTCATTCGTGCAGATTGCCGTTTTAACCGAGCGGATTAACAATCTGGGACCTCATTTCAAGTCCCATCTCAAAGATAACCACTCACGCCGCGGGCTCCTAAAGCTTGTCTCACAGCGCCGGAAACTTCTCGATTTTATCAAACGGGAAGATGAGAAGGCCTACTACAAGCTTATAGACGAATTAGATTTGAGAAAATAGCCCAAAAATGACAAAAAAATTCGAAGTATCCATTGGCCAAAAGGCCTTGATTATTGAAACAGGCCGTATGGCTAAGCAAGCCGATGGTTCTGTGGTCGTACGCTACGGAGACACGATGGTGTTGGTGAGCGTTTGCGGATCACGCCAGCCCAAAGAAGGCACAGATTTTTTCCCTCTTACAGTTGATTACCAGGAAAAGGCTTATGCTGGCGGTAAGATTCCCGGCGGGTATTTTAAGCGTGAAGGTCGAGCGACTGAGAAAGAGATTCTTACCTCACGTCTGATAGACCGTCCCATTCGGCCGCTATTCCCCGAAGGTTTTTACAATGAAGTTCAGGTGATTATCAGTGTCTTGTCCAGCGACAAGGAATACAACGCTGACATTCTGGCGATCAATGGGGCGTCCGCCGCTCTTATGATTTCGGGCATTCCTTTCTTGGGGCCTATGGCCGCGGCGCGTATTGGTGAAGTCGATGGCCGTTTTATCGCCAACCCGACGTACAAAGAGCTTGAGAAAAGCACGCTCGAAATCGTGGTCGCGACCACCGAGAAGGGCATTATCATGATCGAGGCCGGTGCGAACATCGTTCCGGAAGAGCGTATCATTGAGGCCCTTGAATTCGCTACGGAGGCGCTTAAGCCCGTTTTGCAATTACAGCGCACCCTAGCCAAAGAGTGCGGCAAGCCAGCGATGGAAGTGACCTTAAGGCCCATTGTTGAAAACGTGATGAAACGTGTCCGCGAGCTTTCCGTGAAGGAGATCGGCGTCATCAATCAAAACGAGAAGACAAAAGAGTCTCGTGATGAGGCGCTGAGTGCCTTGTGCGATAAAATTACCGCCGAGCTTGTGGTGGAAGGTTCTGAAATCACTGAGGATCAGGTTTCCGAGGCATTCCATGAGATGGAGAAGAACGAGGTCCGGAAATTCATTCTGGATAAGGGGATCCGCACGGATGGCAGAAAATATGACCAGATACGCGCCATCACCTGCGAGATAGGGGTTCTTCCTAGAACGCATGGCTCTTCGCTCTTTACACGCGGCCAAACGCAGTCTTTGGGGGTCGCTACCTTGGGCACCACGCGTGATGAACAGGTCATTGACGCGATCGAGGGAGATATATTTAAGAACTTCATGCTGCATTACAACTTTCCACCGTTTTCAGTCGGAGAGATCAAGCCGATGAGAGGACCAGGAAGACGCGAGATCGGGCATGGAGCCTTAGCCGAACGCAGCTTAAGAGCTGTTGTCCCGTCTAAAGAGGAGTTTCCGTACACGATTCGTCTTGTTTCCGATATTTTAGAATCGAATGGTTCCTCCAGCATGGCAAGCGTTTGCTCAGGCACGCTGGCTATGATGGACGCCGGAGTTCCGATCAAAGCACCTGTGAGCGGCATCGCGATGGGTTTGGTCAAGGAAAAGGACCGGATCGCTATTTTGTCGGATATCGCGGGCGTGGAAGATCATCTTGGCGATATGGATTTCAAAGTGGCCGGCACAGAGAAGGGTGTTACGGCAGTCCAGCTCGACCTGAAGTTAAAGGAATCACTGGATATCGCCACGCTGCGGAAGGCGCTTGAGCAGGCTAAGCAGGGCCGACTCCACATTCTGAAGAAAATGACAGAGTTGATTTCAGCGCCTAAAAAGGAACTTTCCGCCTTCGCTCCAAGAATCACCACGATCAAGATAGATCCGGACAAGATACGCGAAATCATCGGGCCGGGCGGGAAGATGATACGCAAGATCACGGCGCATTCAGGGGCCTCGATTGAGGTGGAGGACGACGGGACGGTTCGTATCGCATCCTGCGATGGGGAATCCACACAAAAGGCGCTCGACATGATTGGCGGCATTACCGAAGACGCCGAGGTCGGAAAAATCTACAAGGCTACGGTCAAGCGCATCATGAATTTTGGCGCGTTCTGTGAAATTATGCCGGGCAAAGAAGGCTTGGTGCATGTTTCTGAGCTCTCTGACACCTACGTCGATAATGTCGAAAGTGTCGTGAAGGTCGGCGATGAAATCATGGTGAAGGTGATAGAAATTGATCAGCAGGGCCGTATCAACCTTTCAAAAAAACAATCAACGTCTGAGGGTCCGCCGGTCGTCGCGAAGCGCAGTGAAAACAGTAAACCTTTTGGTCCAAAGAAGTTCAAAAGCTAAAGATCTCCCTCTACCCGCCTACATGACGGAAGGCTCTTCCGGGCTTGACCTGTGCGCGGACGTTGAGGGCGAGGTTGTTATTCATCCGGGCGACATCAAGCTGATATCGACGGGAATTTCCGTGAGCATTCCACTTGGCTACGAGGCCCAGGTTCGTCCGCGAAGCGGTTTAGCCCTTAAGCACGGCATTACCCTTGTGAACACGCCCGGCACCATCGACAGCGATTATCGCGGCCTCATCTCTCTTATCATTACCAACATCGGCAAGGAACCCTACTCCATTAAACGCGGAGCCAGACTCGCGCAGATGATTATTCATGAGATCACGCGGGCCCAAATCCAGGAGGTCGAAGAGCTCCCGGAGACGGTCCGAGCCCATGGGGGATTTGGGCATACGGGAGTTTAGAAATGGACGACCAAAAGCGTAGTGAAGTCCTCGCATTTTTCTGGTTCGTCATTTCCGTTCTGACGCTGCTGGCCCTTCTTTCTTACACCCCAGACGATATTCCTTTTGAAGTTTCTATGCCCAATTCACCCACGCACAATTTTGTGGGAATCGCCGGGGCCTACACGGCATGGGTTCTCGCTGTTCTCTTCGGAAGAACCGCCTATTTTCTCGTCCCTCTTTTTTTACTTTGGGCGCTTGCCAAGTGGTCAGGAAAGAAAGGCCAGAAGCTGTGGCTTAAAATATTCGCCACGGTGATATTTTTTACTTCCGCCTGCGCGCTCTTTTCTCTGGCCGGGCAGGAGACCTCGATCACGCGGTTTCAGTTTGGCGGACTCATTGGTTTTTTTGTCGCGGGCTTTCTCTCCAACTTGTTTGGAAATGCCGGTTTCTTTGTCGCTCTATCCCTCTTTTTACTGTCGATTATTCTCGCGACAGAGCTCCTAGTTTTACAGATCGCCAGCGGGCTCTTTAACCGTTCCAAGGGCATGATCGCTCCTATCCTGATTAAAAATGAGATCAAGGAGATTAAAAAGAAGGAGCTTCCTAAGGCAGGTCTAAAGGAAAGTCTTTTGGACAAGTTAAAACCACAGATTAAATTACCCGCTTTCATCAAACCCAAGGAAGATCCGGCGGCGTCAAATGGCAAGCCTCAGATAAAAATAGCAACTCCCGCTATTAAACCTGTCGAGTCCAAAGAAGTGAAGACGGATAAGCCTGTGAAGCCCATGACGGTGGTTGAGGAAGCCGCCGAGGGTGACTACAGGATACCCTCACTAGAGCTTTTGCAGTCAGCCCCTTCGATGGATCAGAGTAAAATGAAGGATGATTTGGAGGCCAGCTCACGCGTTCTTGAAGAGACCCTCCGAGATTTTGGCATTGAGGCAAAGGTGGTTGAGGTTGAGCAGGGTCCGACGATCACACGCTATGAGCTTCAGCCCGCGGCTGGGGTGAAGGTCCAGAAGATCACGTCGCTTGAAAATGACATCTCGCTTGCCATGCGGGCCACGAGCGTGCGCATTGTGGCGCCGATTCCCGGTAAGTCCCGCGTCGGGATTGAGATCCCCAACAGCGCGGCGTCGACTGTTTACATCCGGGATGTCTTAAGCTCTGCCGATTTTCAGAATGACCGCTCCAAAATCACGATCGCGATAGGAAAGGACACCGCGGGAGCACCGCTCACCTGCAATCTGGCCGACATGCCGCATCTTTTGATCGCGGGCGCGACCAACACCGGAAAGAGCGTCTGCATCAACAGCATCATTACGAGCATTTTATTCAAGGCCACGCCGGACGAAGTAAAGTTTTTGATGATAGACCCCAAGATGGTGGAACTGCACTTTTACAATAACCTGCCGCATCTTATCTGCCCTGTGGTCACTGACAAGGCCAAGGTGCCGGGAGCGCTGGCGTGGCTAATTTCCGAGATGGAGCGCCGCTACAAAGTGCTCTCAAAGGTCGGGGCGAAAAACATTCTCGCGTTTAATGAGAAGGTGGAAAATAAGCAGATAACTCCGCAGTCATTGAAGATCGACGAG
>CAZDBQ010000075.1:0-7728 GCA_964503765.1 uncultured Planctomycetia bacterium
CAAAGACCTCCAGGGGAAAATAGATCAGATAGAGCGACATTACGATGAGCAGTTCCGGAATGTGTTTGAAGCAATTCGGGAGCTTGAGGAACCGATCAAAGCTAAAAGAAAGCGTCAGATCGGATTTCATGCCAAAGGCTAGAATTCCGGGGACACAATACTTAATTCGCCAATTAAGTTATGTGTCCCTCGATCTCCTTATATGCAAACGGTGAGAATAAATTTAGAAATCGACCCGGATGGAACCGACGACTTTATGGTCATCGTATTCAAAATCTTTGAAGCTTGAGTTCTTGTTGAAAAATTTGTAACCCAGCAAAACTGCCCATTGGGAATTTAACTTCCACTTTACATCCGCGCTGCAGCCGTAGAAATCGCTCTCAAGCTCTCTTGTGAAGGTGAGGCTTGAGTTGTCAGGGTCAGCGACGGTGGCCAGTCCTTCGCGCGAGGTAAAGCCCGCGCTTGCGCCTGACTTGAGTTCCAGGGCGGGCGAGACCCTCCACACAAAATCTGCTCCAATAAAATGGGCATCCTCGTTTGGCGAGTCAACCACCGACGTGTCGAAATTTTCATCAAGATATTTTACGCCCCACAAAGTCAGAGTCCCGCGGCGGAAGAGCCGCTGTGTCACCTCTACCTTCGCTACAAGGCCGTCATGGTCCTCATTTTCGAGGTCCTCATAATCCCGAAAGGCGTAGCCCACGTTAGCGCTCAATTCCGTCGTTGGTCCCAGGCTCGTTACCAAGCCCGCGCGAGGGATGTGCTGCCCGGAGGAAAAAACGCCCTGCTTGAAAAAATCCTGTACACGGTAGCTATAGGAAACGTAGAGGGCCGTTTTGTCATTTATCTCATGCATGATCTTTGGATTGAAAATAAACGCCTGGGAGCTGAAAGGCTCATCGACTTCATTGTGGAAGTAATGGATGGAGTAGCGCTGGGTATAGAGCAATTTCCATTGAGGCGCCAGTTCATAGCTCACGTGCGCCCTCGCCGTGTCGGAGGTAGCAATAATACTGGAGGGCTCCAAGAGCAGGAACTCCGTCCTTTCCCCAACATTATAAGGGGAGTCAGGTTTGAAATTATTTTCAAAGTTAAATTTCCAACGGTCATCATTCCAACGGAAGCGCGAGGAGATCGAATGGCCGAAGCGGCTTAGTTTCTCATTTTCCACGAAATCCGAGTAAGCCAGATCGTACGTCGTGTCGAAATAAGCCCTGTCCCCTTGTCGCTCAAAACCTACCGTGGCCAAGTAGGAATAAATTAAATCACCCT
Organism: uncultured Planctomycetia bacterium; assembly: GCA_964503765.1. Taxonomy (GTDB): domain Bacteria; phylum Omnitrophota; class Gorgyraeia; order 2-02-FULL-51-18; family 2-02-FULL-51-18; genus CAZDBQ01. The sequence continues at coordinate 1,273 of CAZDBQ010000075.1, forward strand.
TTGGATCAATGCGGCTGTTGAAAAGATTGGAATCGTAAATAGTCGAAAAATCAAACGATCCGTGCGGCTGCCATTCCCCTTTTTTATCCAAGGCGGTTTTATGTAAAAGCGGGGTATAGGATTTCGTGGGGAAATCGGTTGAAAAGGATTTGTACGGATGTTCTGTAGAGAAAGACTCGTCCAAAGGACTTCGCCCAACCGCTTGCCCTGCATGGGATTTAACGATCCACAGCAAAACACACAGAAGGACCAGAAAACATGACTTGCGGAATTTGACTGTCATTTAATCGAACTCCTCAGGCGGAGGGGGCGGCTCGGGCTCTTCTTCTTGCCTGGTCTTTCCCACGCCCCTTCCGCCCCTCCCAGAAAATCCATCGTAGAATTCATCCGCCTGGGTGACGGAGTCTTCAAGTGTCCGGCCTAAATTCTCTTCCCGCCATGTTTCGCAATTGCCTAGGTTGTCGGTTCTGCCGACGTTGTCATAGTTGGAATCAAGTTCACATTTATTGCCGCTTAGAGTGTTGGTGACAACCAATTCTCCCTCATAACAATAAACCTTTGTTACGGTAAAAGGGGTTTGGGCCGCCGATGAACCTTTAAGGCAAAAAAGGAGCGGAAATAGCAACACCAAAACGCCCCATAAAACCAACCATTTACGCGAGAAATAACCTAACATAAGTTACTTTTCCTATTTAATTTTAAGCAAATTTAATCTAATCTTACACGATAAAGGCCATTTTTTCAATAGGCACGAAAATTTTGATGGATTTGGTTGCCGAGCGGGTGACGCGAGGCTATTTCTTGGCGGATTTCATGAGGTTGAGGGCGCTGCCGGCTTTGAACCAGTCGACCTGTTCTGAGTTGCAGGAATGGAGCAATTCTATCGTTTCGGTGGACTTATCCAGGTGCGTCAAAACCATCGTCAGGCTTTTGCCGGGCGCTAAGTCCTTTAAGCCAAGGACCGCCACGTGATCAGCCTCTTTTACTTTGTCATAGTCAGCGGGGTTCTTGAATAGCAAAGGAAGCACACCCTGTTTTTTTAAATTTGTCTCATGGATGCGGGCAAAACTTTTGGCGATGATCGCCTTACACCCGAGATAACGGGGCGACATCGCGGCATGCTCGCGGCTGGAACCTTCGCCGTAATTTTCATCGCCAATCACGACCCAGCCTAAGCCCTCCCCCTTGTAGTCCCGCGCCACCTCCGCCGCTTGCTCGAGTTTTCCACCCTCAAGCCAATTCTTCGCCGTGCCGGGCTTTTCGGTAAACGCGTTGTTGGCGCCAAGCAGCATGTTATCGGAAATTTTATCGAGGTGTCCCCGGTAGCGAAGCCAGGGACCCGCCGGAGAAATGTGATCCGTCGTACATTTTCCTTTGGCTTTTAAAAGAATAAGGAGTCCTTCGAAATCTTTTCCGTCCCACGGACTAAACGCTTCGAGTTTTTGCAAGCGCTCGCTTCTTTCTCCGATGAGAACCTGCACTTTTTTCCGTTCACTCTCAGGCAGGGGCGCGATGAGGCCGGCTTCACCGGCGGCATAACCCTGGCTAGGCAGCTCCGGCGCGGAAGGCGCCGAAAGGAGCAGTTCTTTCCCGTCCGGCGTTTTAATTTTATCCTTTAGGGGGTTGAAATCAAGACGGCCGGCGATCGCGAACGCCGTCACGATTTCGGGTGAAGCGATAAACGCGAGCGTTTCGGTATTGCCGTCATTGCGCGCGGGAAAATTTCGGTTGAAGGACGTGATGATAGAATTCTTTTCACCGTGTTTAATATCGTCGCGCTTCCACTGGCCGATGCAGGGACCGCAGGCGTTCGCCAAAACTGTGCCGCCGATTCCCTCTAGAAGCGCCAACTGTCCGTCACGCTTGATCGTGTTCTGAATCTGGTCGGATCCGGGAGTGATCAGAAAATAACATTTGGCCTTCAGGCCCGCCTTTTTCGCCTGATCGGCCACGTGAGCCGCGCGGCCGATGTCTTCGTAAGAAGAATTGGTGCAGCTTCCGATAAGGGCCGCTTTGAGCTCGGCCGGGTAGCCTTTTTCCCGAACGTCGTTCACAAGCTGTGAAACGGGACGCGCAAGATCCGGCGTGTGGGGCCCCACCACATAAGGCTCAAGCGTCGAAAGATCAATTTCAACTACTTCATCGTAGAATTTTTTGGGATCTTTCTCGACTTCCGGATCCGCGACAAGAAATTCGCGGTAGTCTTCCGCCAGTTTCGCGATGTCGGCTCTTTTCGTTATTTTCAAATAACTCGTCATCCGCTCATCAAAAGGAAACACGGAGGTCGTGGCACCCAGCTCCGCGCCCATATTGGTGATAGTTCCCTTCCCCGTACAGCTGATGGATTTGGTCCCTGGCCCAAAATACTCAACTATCTTGTCGGTCCCGCCCCTCACCGTCAAAAGTCCGCAAAGTTTCAGAATCACGTCTTTCGCGGACGCCCAGCCGTTCAGGCTTCCTTTTAGATGAACGCCGATAAGCTTCGGACACTTTACTTCCCACGCAAGGCCTGCCATCACATCAGACGCATCCGCTCCACCCACGCCAATCGCGAGCATCCCGAGCCCTCCGGCATTGGGCGTGTGGGAATCCGTCCCGATCATGAGGCCGCCGGGAAACGCGTAATTTTCCAGAACGACCTGGTGAATAATCCCAGCGCCCGGCTGCCAGAAACCCAACCCGTAACGCTGCGCGGCCGTTCTTAAAAAATCGTAAACTTCTTTATTCGTCTCGATGGCGTTTTTAGTGTCTTCGGCCGCGCCCACTCGGGCCTGAATCAAGTGGTCGCAGTGAATCGTGGTCGGAACCGCCACCCCTTCAGGCTGAGCTTGCATGAATTGCAGCAAAGCCATCTGTGCCGTCGCGTCCTGCATTGCCACACGATCCGGATGAAGCGAAAGATAGCTTGTGCCTCGGACAAATTCCTGATTTTTTAAATCCGACGCGTGGGCCGCGAGAATTTTTTCAGTCAGCGTCAACGGCCGACCCAATTTTTTTCTTAAAAACTGGCCCTTTTCAGAAAAGCTTGAATAAAGTTTTTTTATTTGTGCTTCAAAATCATTCATAGTCTATTTACCTCTTGATGCTTACCCCTTATCCCTAATGGCTTGTCCCTGAATTTTAAAATTATACTACAAAACGCGCTTGTTTAAAATTTCATTTTCCTTTATGATGTCATTCTAGAATTGTTGATAAACCAAAACGGGAGGAAGCATGGCCTTATCAGACTGGTATTCCAACATTCAATTTCTCTTGCGCTGGCTGCACGTTCTTTTCGGAATTATCTGGATCGGCCATCTTTATTTCTTCAATTTCGTCAATGTCCCTCTCCAGGGCTCACTGGATGACGCCACGAAAAAACTCATCAATCCTAAACTCATGCCCCGCGCGCTGTGGTGGTTCCGCTGGGGAGCGATGATCACCTTCATCTCCGGCTGGGTCCTCTTCACGCTGGTTTACATGTACACGCCGGGCGAAGGATTTGGGCCAAGTCTACTCTTCTCCACACCCGATGGCATCTCTTCAAGAGCCATCTGGATTCTTTTTGGGATGATCTTAGGCTCGATTATGTGGTTTAACGTGTGGTTTATTATCTGGCCGGCCCAGAGGTCAATGCTTCAGGGAAAAGTGGCGGCTGAGAATCTTCCCGCCGTTCGGAAGAAGGCGCTTTTTACGTCCCGGTTAAATACCTATCTTTCAGCGCCGCTACTCTTCGCGATGTTGGCACCCCAAAGTTACGGAGCCATCAATCTCGTGACAGTCGTCGTAGTGACGGCCATCAGCGTCGCGGTGGTCTGGCATTTCATTAAGTTTTCTTCAAAAGTCGGAACGAGTGCTTAAGCTTTAAGCGCGGAAAGTAAATTCGACCGTTTGTGTGGCTTGGGGTTCAATCTTAATTTTCTGAGATTGGGCCCCAAGTTTTTCGTGCCAGGCTTCTATCAGATATTCCCCCGGCGGCAAGTCTTTCAATTCAAAACTTCCCTCCTCACCCGTCACTTGAAAAAAGGGATTGGCCACCACCGCGACATACCCCTTCATCCACGGATGCACGTCGCATTTTAACGTGATCACCTCCGGCGCTGAAAATTTCTTCACCTGCTTCATCCCCTGAATCGGGAGGCCCAGGTTGAACGCTTTGTTGGCTGAAGAATAGGAATGAATGTTGTGAAGCGTGGGATCACTGTTGGCGAACTCAACCGGCTGGTCGACCTGCGCGGCGATGACGTGCGGCGCGTAGACGCACTGCTTATTGTCGATACGGACCGGCACTGACGGCGGCGCGAACGTCCGGCCCTCAAGGCCTTCCTTCACATAAACAACCACGTTCTGCAGCGCGCCATTCTTAGAAACAATCTCTTCGGAGGAGATACTCCCGCCCGCGTGAAAAATCGAGCACTCCGGATTCCCCTGAACAGAAAGTTTCTGCGGTGCGGGGGCTTCCCCCTCAAATAAAATTCTCCCCTTCACCGATCCTGCCGTCGCTGGATCAAAAGCTACCGCCTGCTTCACTTCAGGCGAAACGGCTTCCTCGCTCACGGTTACATCCGCAGCCTTCGGCCCGCAGCCAGACACCGCGAAGATGAACAACGTTCCATAAATAAGAGTTCTCTTTATCATTCTATTTTCTCCTTATTCGACCTTGATGTTTAAAATTAAGTCCCCGGGATGCTCGCAGGTCTGGCACACATTTCCCTGCCGCGATAAACGAAGCTTCTTCCCTGAAGAAATACCGGCCGGCAGTTTCACCGTGATTTTCTTTCCCTCCTGCGTCGTAAAACTCACCTCGCCGCCTTTTTGGGCGCGCGATTTAGATATTTTGAGAGTGGCCGCTGTGTCCGACGACACCTGTTCGGCTTCTTCGCCGGCACCGCCCGCATAGCCTTGCCCGCCGCCTCCTGAAGAAAAAATATCCCCAAAGATATCTTGAAATCCGCTCATGCCACCAAAACGGACGTTGGTTCTCCTCCCCCCGCCTCCACCGCCCTGCGCGCCTCTGAACATGCGCACAATCTCGTCATAATCGAAGCCCTGAGCGCCTTGAAATCCCTGAGATCCTCCGCCATGACCCTGGGAAAATCCTGATTTTTTATAAGAGTCATATTCCTGCCGCTTCTTGGTGTCATTTAAAACGTAATAGGCCTCCGAAATTTCTTTGAACTTTTCTTCGGCGGACTTGTTGTTGGGGTTGGCGTCAGGGTGATATTTCTTTGCTAGACTGCGGTAGGCCTTCTTGATTTCATCCGCGGAAGCGCGCTCACTGACTCCCAGCGTCTCGTAATAATCCTTTTTCATACTTATTCGATATTGGCCGTTTCGTTGCCAAACTCGTTCACAAACTGCTGAATCGTGGTATTCGCGTCGTAGATTTCGCGAACCTTAGGTTCAAGCTTCACAAAGGTCTCGACCAAATCGGGGTCCAGATGAGTGCCGGCAATCTCCTTGATATAATTCATCCCCTCTTGAAAGGAAGAGGCGGATTTGTAGCAACGCTTTGAAACTATTGCGTCAAAAACGTCCACCATCGCCACGATGCGCCCGAAAAGAGGAATATCCTTGCCCTTAAGCCCATAGGGATAGCCCGTCCCATCAAAACGTTCGTGATGGCTGACCGCTATATTCGCGGCGGCCCTCAAGAGCGGAGACTTGGAACTTTGAAACATCCTCGCGCCGATCACCGTGTGCTGTTTCATGATTTCCCATTCTTCGGGATTGAGCTTGCCTGGTTTTTGAAGAATCCTGTCGGGAATGCCTATCTTGCCGATATCGTGCATGGGGCTGGAATACCTTAAGATCTCAATCTCGTCTTCCGGAAGGCCCAACGCGCGGGCGACTTCGGTGGCGTAGTCGCTGATGCGCAGAATATGATTGCCGGTGTCAGGATCCTTGTACTCGGCGGCGATCGCCAGGTTCAGGATCATTTCGATATGGGATTCGCGGATCTGCCGGTGGGCCTCTTCAAGATCCTCGTAAGCCTTCTTTAGCTTTTCAAGGTCTATGTCTAGGGGACTTTCTTCCCTACGAGGCCCTCTTTCCGCTTGAGGACGTCTGCCCTGCTTCGGCTTCCTTACTTTTTTCCCGGGAAGATAGGCCATTCGGCTCCTATCTCAGAACCTTTGCCTTTACCTGAACTTTATCCCGTCCGCCGTAGCGCGCGTGCCAGGGCCTGGCACCTTTAGACAGCACTTCATTTAGCGCCTTGATATTTTTCACGCCGCGATCTAGCAGCCACTCCTCGAGGGCTTTCAAACCGCTCTTGCCGTAAACCGGAATGCCATCTTTCCAGGTCGCGCGGCCGCAGAGAACACCTGCGAAATTGACGCCCGCGCTGATCGCGAGTTCCAGATTTTCGCGGAAAATGTCGTCGCTCACACCGGCCGAAAGATAAATAAACGGCTTATTCGTGCAGGTGTCCTGCCGTTTAAAAATCTTCTTGGCCTCCTCGAAATCATATGCGGC
>CAZDBQ010000076.1:0-5054 GCA_964503765.1 uncultured Planctomycetia bacterium
CTCGCGGAAACGCATGGCTGTTTCAGTTGCCACAAGGTCGCGGGATTCGAAAATCACTGGAAAGTAGGCCCGGACCTTCAAAATATCAAGAGCAAGGTGGATAAGGACTGGGTAGTCCGTTGGCTGCAGGACCCGAAGGCGTTTCGCCCGTCCACACAGATGCCCCAGGTATTTCATCTATCCAATACGTCGACTCCGGAAGACCGGGATAAAAATAACGCCGCTATTGAAAGTATCGCCAACTATCTTATGGAAAATTCAGGTTCGGTTGACCTCATCAAGCCTCCTGTGGAAGGAAGTGCTGAGCGCGGTGAAAAATTAGTCAAAGAAGTCGGCTGTCTCGGCTGCCATACCGCCGCGGGGGTCAACGCCAATAGTTTCGGGCCTGAGCTTTCTAATCTAGGCAGCAAAGTCAGCGCCGAGTGGCTCTACACCTGGATCAAGAATCCAAAACATTTCTCAAAAGAAACCCGGATGCCTGATCTGCGCCTCACCGATCAAGAGGCCTCAGATATCGTCAGCTACCTCTTGACGCAAAAGAACACCGATTTTGAGAACCAAGCAATTCCGGAGGTAAAAGGGGAGACAGTGGACGGGCTCATCCTGACGAACCTTCAGTCGACTCTGCGTCACGCCGATGCTGAACAAGAACTCGCCCGCATGACCCCCGACGAAAAGCAAGCGTACCTGGGCAAGAAATCCATAACTCACCAAGGATGTTTTGCCTGTCATTCCATCAAAGGCTTTGAAGACGCGAAACCCATTGGCACCGAACTCACATACGAGGGGTCGAAGGACATTCATCAGTTTGACTTTGGGTTTATCCCACTTGAACGCGTGCGCCACAAATGGATTACGCAAAAACTGAAAGACACAAGAATTTTTGATAAGGGCAAAGTAAAAGAATATTACGAAAAACTTCGAATGCCCCAGTTTAATTTCACGGAGGAAGAGACAGAGGCCCTCACGACCTTCATCTTGAGCCTAACGGAAGAAGATATCCCGCTTGAAATGCAGCGAAGGCTTGATTTAAATGAAATTCAGATAGAAAAGGGGAGATTGCTCGTTTCCAAATTCAATTGCATTGGCTGCCACACGCTTGACGGCAAAACTGGCGGCTTATGGGAACTCGCCGAGGACAAGGGGTCAGCGCCGCCCATCCTTGACGGGGAAGGCGCTAAGGTTCAAGAAAAATGGCTGCATGCGTTCTTAAAGGAGCCCAGCACCATCCGTCCGTGGTTAAAGACCCACATGCCAACATTTGACTTTACGGATGAGGAGTTAACCACGTTTGTTCAGTATTTCGCGAACTTGGCCCATCAAGAAGTGTCCTACAAGGGATTTGAGATCCCCACAAGCTCTCCTGAAAAACTGGCAACGGGTAAGGAGCTTTTTGATAAATTCCAATGCGCCAAGTGCCATCAGGTGAGCGCAGCCAGCGCGGCGATGGGCACATCATTCTTGGCGCCAGACCTGTCCTTATCCAAGGAGCGTCTAAAACCGGAGTGGGTCAATAAGTGGCTCTACGACCCTCAGGCGCTTCAAGAAGGCACGATGATGCCTGGTTACTTTCCTGATGGGCAATCACCTCTGCCTGATGTTCTGGGCGGTGACGCCAACCAGCAGATAGAGGCTATCCGGGATTACCTGTATACCTACGAATCAAGCTCCGAAGCCCCCTCCAAGGACAAGAATTCAAAATAATCCTGTTGCAAAATAACAGCCTAAAATATATAATTTAGGGCTTAAATAAGCTGTAAACCTCTTTTGGGTCAATCGGTCAAGATTTTTTAACCACAACAACTAGGAGAGTCCCCATGAAAAAACACCTAAGAGTCTTATTTTCAATAGGTTCCACACTAATTTTATTGCTGGCTTTTGGTCAAGTTTCGAGCGCAGCGACCATTACGGGAAAAGCTCTTTTTGAAGGGCAGCCTCCGCAAGCCGAGGCCATTAAAATGGACGCCGATCCCAACTGCATGCTGCTTCACTCCAATACCGTCAGCAGTGACTCGGTTATCGTCAACAGCAATGGTTCGCTAAAAAACGTTTTTATCTACATCAAAGACGGCCTGGCTGGGAAAACCTTCGAAGTGCCAAAGACCCCGGTTGCGTTTGACCAAAAGGGGTGTCAGTACAGCCCTAAGGTATTTGGGATTCAAGCCGGCCAGCCGCTTGAGATCTTAAACAGCGACAACACCTTGCATAACGTCCACGCCTTGCCAAGCAACAGCCCGCAATTTAACCTGGGGATGCCTATACAGGGAATGAAGCTTAAGAAGACCTTTGCCAAGCCAGAAGTGATGGTGAAGATAAAGTGCGAAGTCCATCCCTGGATGAGCGCTTACGCCGGTGTTCTGGACCATCCCTTTTATTCGGTTTCCGGGGATGATGGGAGTTTCGAAATTAAAAATCTTCCGCCCGGCCAATACGTCGTGGAATCCTGGCATGAAAAGTATGGCTCACAGACGCAGAACGTAGCCATCAGCGCTGACGGTGACACGCAAGACATTTCATTCCAATACAAAGCTCAGTAAAGTGCGGTCCGGCTGGCTGCACCTTTACTCGAAAAGCGTTTCCTGGGCGACGTTTATTCTAATTGTCGCCGGAGGGCTCGTCACTAGCACCGACTCAGGCCTTTCAGTGCCTGACTGGCCCCTCTCTTACGGCCAATTTTTTCCACCGATGATTGGGGGCATACGCTTCGAACACACCCACCGCGTCATCGCCGGGATTGTCGGCATTCTGACGCTGATCCTCGCAATTTTTTTTCTCAAAAAAGAAGAGAGGAATTGGGTGCGCTGGATTGCCTGGTCCGCGTTTGGGCTTGTCGTAGCGCAGGCGATTCTCGGCGGCCTTACGGTGATTTACCTTTTGCCGACCGCCATTTCCGTCCTTCATGCCTGTATCGCTCAAACTTTCTTCTGCCTTATCGCTTCGCTCGCGCTTTTCACCTCTAAGGAGTGGAGAGAGGGGCCTGACATCATTTCTGAAAACGCGGCTTCTCTTAAGCGGCTATTAATCCTTACCAGCTCTTTTATTTATCTTCAGCTTATCGCGGGGGCCATCGTTAGACACGCCCATGGGCAGGGAGTCGTTTACCACATCTTGCTCGCGTTTCTCATCTTGCTGCACGCGGTTTTCATCCTTTTAAGGATTTCGAGGGAGCCTCAGGTCCACGCAAAGCTATTCTCCCACGCGGTCGTCTTGGGGTTGATTGTCGTCACACAGGTATTTCTTGGGCTAGGAGCGTACATCATGACACTCGCGCTGCCAAAAGCGGAAATGCCAAGAACCGGTGAGGTGCTCTTCGCGACAGCCCACCAGGCGATGGGGGCATTGGTTCTCATGACTTGCGTTCTTTTAACGCTACGCGCTTTTAGACACCTAAAGGAAACCCCATGATCCGCGAGACTGCAAACACTATCGCTGTTTCTGCGTGGGGTTCGTTTTTGGTACATCTAGAGCTCACCAAGCCTCGCCTGACACTGGCGGCGCTTGCCACAGCCGCACTTGGCTATTTGATGGGTGCTGACGGGTCTTTTAATTGGGCACTTTTTTTGAATACGCTGTGGGCTTCGGCACTTATCGGGGGAGGGGCCAACACGCTTAATCAATATCTTGAAAGGGACGTGGACGCTAAAATGAAAAGGACGCAGGGCAGGCCGCTCCCCAGCGGACGGCTCAGTGAGAAAAGCGCCCTCGTTTTTGGTATTCTACTTTCAGTCCTTGGGACGCTGCATCTCCTGTTTTGGGTTAACCTCCTTAGTGCGGCCTTTGCTCTGACTACGCTCGTAGGGTACACACTTGTCTACACCCCTCTAAAACGAGTTACCTGGCTCAACACCTTCGTGGGTGCTGTGATGGGCGCCCTCCCAATTCTGATGGGGTGGGCCGCGTCCGGAGCGCCCCTTCGCCTGGAGTCCGGGATTTTATTTCTTATTCTTTTTTTATGGCAGCTCCCGCATTTTCTCGCGATTGCCTGGGTTTACCGGGAGGACTACTTAAAAGGTGGCCTTCAAATGTGGGCGGCGCGCGATGAGAAGGGCCACGAAACGGCGAGGGGCATCATCGTCTACAGCATTTTGGTATTTCTATCGACTCTTTTGCCGCACCTGGCGGGGATGACCGGCTTTCTTTATTTTGGGGGCGCTCTTTTAGCGGGCATAGTCCTCATGGGATTTGCCGTTCACCTAGCCCTGCGAAACATGCAACACGCGAAACGGTTCGTGATGGTCTCGATTGTCTACCTAATGGTTCTTCTCGTCAGCATGATGAGTGACAAATTATGAATTTTCCCATCCGAAAAAAATTTCTCTTCTTTTTATTAATCGTCAATCTTATCGCTCTTCCTGTTTTTTTCTACTGGAATACACACAAGCAGACAGGTTACGCAAACCAGAGCCCTGTGTCGCTTCCGAGTTATGGCGCGGTAGCTGATTTTAGGCTTACAGAAAAAAACGGCGGCGAGCTTTCCCTGGAGAATCTGAAAGGTAGTGTGTGGGTTGCCAACTTTATATTCACGCATTGCGCGGGTCAGTGCCCGACGATGAGTCTAAAAATGAGCGCGCTTCAAAGTCAGCTGCCGCAAGAGACTCGCCTCGTCTCCTTCACGGTAGACCCCAAAAATGACACTCCGAAGGCACTTTCTGATTACGCCAAGCGCTATAACGCCCAAGGGGAGCGCTGGCTTTTCCTGACAGGAGAGGAACAATCGATTCGTCAGGTGCTCAAAGGCTTTTACGTCAACACGGGTGAAGACCCGAACCTTCACAGTTTACGTTTCGTTCTGATTGATTCCAACGGTCTCATTCGCGGCTACTACGACTCGACGGAAGAAGAAGCGGTCCAAAAACTTCTTCAGGATACCAAGCTTTTGACGGAAGAAGAGTCGCGGGTAAAAGGAGAATAACCCATGGCAAAGAGCGGGAACTCAACGGTTCTGTGGTGGCTGGGATGGATCGTATTAACGATCTTATCTTTTTTTGTGTCATGCTATTTTTGGACGGGATTCATCGCCGCCCGCGTGGGAAACATGCAACAACCGGGCGTGC
>CAZDBQ010000077.1:0-5582 GCA_964503765.1 uncultured Planctomycetia bacterium
CGACAATCAGTTCTTGTCGTCTCAAAAGATCGATGAGGGTTTTTTCGTCGGCGGATTCCAAAACTCCGGTGACATTCCTCCCCGCCTTATCCTTGGCGCTGTATCGAAAATTAGCCATAATTACTCATCCTCCGAGGTCACACGTATCACTTCATCCAAAGTTGTTAAGCCAGCTGCAAATTTCTTCAAAGCGTCCTCCCTCAAAGTGACCATTCCGTGCTTGAGCGCGTAGGCCTTAATCTCGTAGGCTGAGGCCCGCTTTATGACAAGCTCCCTCATCCCGTCATCCACGAGCATCGTTTCGAGAACCCCCATACGCCCCCTATAACCCGTCTTGTTGCAGTGGTCACACCCTCTCCCCTGAAAAAACTCTCTCTTGCGAGAGTCTGGGACTAACTTATCAATCGAGATGTTGAGCCTTTCAAACACCTCTCCCGGAATAGTGATCTTTTCCTTGCAATTCGGGCATATCTTCCGGCAAAGCCGCTGGGCCGCCACCAGAATAACGCTTGAGGCAATAAGAAAGGGTTCCACGCCCATGTCTACTAGGCGTGTCATCGCCCCGGCCGCATCGTTGGTGTGAAGGGTACTCAAAACCAACTGCCCCGTGAGCGAAGCTTTGATGGCAATATCCACCGTCTCAAAATCACGGATCTCGCCGACCATGACAATATCGGGGCTTTGTCTCAAAATCGCTCTCAAGCCGCTGGCAAAATCAAGGCCTATTTCCGGTCTTGTCTGGATCTGTGTGATTCCTTTCACCTGATATTCAATGGGGTCCTCGATCGTAATGATGTTCTTCTCAGGTGTGTTGAGCTGATTTAAGATCGAATAGAGCGTCGTGGATTTTCCGCTACCCGTCGGGCCCGTGATAAGGATCATGCCAAAAGGTTTTTTGACCGCTTCGTTAAAATTACCTAGTGTTTCTGGCAAGAAACCGAGATGATCCAGTCCGGTGCTGAGCGCGCTCTTATCCAAGATACGCAAAACGATTTTGTTTCCAAAATGAACCGGAAGCACCGAAACACGAAAATCAACCTCCTTGCCGTGTAGTCTGATCTTGAAACGTCCGTCCTGAGGAAGACGGTTTTCCGTAATATCAAGTCTGGACATAATCCTAAGACGGGTCGCGACGCCATTCTGGTTCTTCTTCGGGATGGTTAAAACGTCCTGTAAATTCCCATCAATCCGGTAACGGACACGAACGTTCCTTTCGAAAGGCTCGATATGGATGTCACTGGCCCTCCGCTGCAGCGCCTGCCGAATCAGAAGATCCACCATTTTGATCACCGGCGCCTCAGGGCCCTCCGACTCCGACCGTTCCATGCCGATTTCTTCTTCATTCTTTACAAATTCGATGGCGTCTCCCGCCGTGGTGACCGCTTCGGCAATCATGTTGATACTCTCGGTCTCGCGCGCGTAAAGGCGGTTTAACGCGTCTTCTATTTCCTTCTCGGTGCTAATCACGCATTCGACTTTGAGTTTTGTGTATATCGCGACATCGTCAATGGCGAATATATTAAATGGATCAAGCATCGCCAGCGTCAGCGTGCCACCCAATTTGGATATTGGTACCACGCGGTGCTTCCTCGCCAGTTTTTCGGGAACGAGAGAAGCCAGCTCATAAATGACTTTGTATTTGGAAAGATTGAGAAAGGGGATTCTCAGCTCGCCGCTCAAAAGGGATAAAAGCTCCTTCTCGGTGATAAGTTCCATGCGAACCAAAATGTCTTTCAGCTTTCCCTTCCCCTCTTTGGCATAAACGGTGAGGGCCTTGTCGATATCGGCCTGCGAAATTCGGTTGGTCTCTTTAAGCACCGTGATGATCCGGTCGGTCAGGTTGGCCATGTCAGTCCCTCACCGTAACGCGCATCACTTCCTCAGGAGTAGTGATTCCCTGAAGAATTTTTGCCACCCCGTTGTCCCGGAGCGACTTCATGCCTTCTTGGCAACCCATTTTTTTTACCTCATGCTCGGGCGCGGCCTTAAGGATTAGCTCTTTCACGCGGGGAGAAATCGTCAAACCCTCCAACAACACCGCGCGGCCCGCGTACCCGCTTTTCGTGCAGGCATCACAACCCTTTCCACGGTAAAAAACAGGTTTCTGGCCCTTTAAATCCTTTTCCGTAATGCCCAACTCGCGCACAAGTACCGGACTCGGCTCATAACTTTCCTTGCACCGGACGCAGATCTTACGAACCAGCCTCTGTGAACCCGCCATCAAAAGACTCGATGTGATTAAAAACGGCTCTATCCCCATGTTCATGAGCCGGGTAATGGCGCCCGCGGCTGTTGTCGTGTGCAAGGTGCTCAAGACCAAATGTCCCGTAAGAGCGGCTTTAATCGCGATGTCAGCCGTCTCGGAATCACGAATCTCGCCCACCATAATGATGTCAGGGTCCTGACGCAAAATCGACCGCAACGCCGACGAGAAGGTAAGATTCACCTCCGGCCTCACCGCCACTTGATTGACACCCTCAATCTGAAACTCGACAGGGTCTTCGACCGTCACGATATTCACTTCCGGTTTGTCGATTAATTTTAAAACGGAGTAAAGGGTGGTAGTCTTGCCCGACCCCGTCGGCCCGCATATGATAATCATCCCGTGAGGGTGGCTGGCGGCCTTCTTTAAATCTCTTAGGGGTTCCTGCTCAAAACCCAGCTTTTCAAGATCCAAAATCACCTGGCTTTTATCCAGCACCCTCAAAACCACCTTTTCCCCAAAGTAGGTTGGGATGACGGAGACTCTAAAATCAATTTCCCTGCCCTGAACCTTGACCTTGAAACGTCCGTCCTGAGGCACGCGGTGCTCGGCGATATCAAGGTTGGACATAACCTTGATCCTTGAAACAACCCCCGCATGCATGGTGGGCGACGTGGAGACGCCTTCCTGCAGCATCCCATCCACACGGAATCTTACCCGAAGAGATTTTTCTTCGGGTTCAATAAAAATGTCACTGCTGGCGCGCTTCACGGATTCGCTTAAGATAGAATTTGTAAACTTCACGACGGGCTCTTCCTGTGTCAGGCGAAGCAATTCTTGCGTGCTGCTCTCCTGCGAAAGAAGTGACGCCGCCTCCTCGACTTTAATACCCTCCACGGCCGACATGCCCTCAATGACGTCCTTGATCGCCTGGCTTACATTCTCGCCGTAGTAATGCTCAAGCGCCTCTTTGAGGTCTTTTTCGGTGGCGAGCAAGGGACGAATTTCAAGGCTGGTCAGGCGGTGAATGTCGTCCAGGGCATGAACATTCATCGGATCCAGCATCGCGACCGTCAATGAGTTGCCAAGCATGGAGATGGGAATCAGACAGTAAAGCTGCGCTATTTTTTTAGGAATAATCTTGATAATATCGGGGTCAATTTTATAGCGGGAAAGGTGGATGGCGGGAATATCAAGTTCAGCGCTTAAAACTTCGATGAGAGTCTCTCGGCTGACGTAGCCTAATCGGACAAGAATCTCCCCTATCTTCTCCCGGGTCTCCAACTGGATCTTCAGAGCTTCCTGGAGCTTTTCCTCAGTCAGAACATACTTCTGAATGAGAAGTTCACCTAAACGTCTCTTAAGTGAAACTGCCATCTTTTTTTCCCGTCATTCTTTATAACAGCGCTTAATGGCCTCGTTGACGTCCGTTTGGGTGGACACAAACACCTGGACATTGAGGCGAGTTGTCTTTTCCACCTCTTGGATGGCCTGCGTATTAAGGGGGTTACACATCGCGACGGTAAGAATGTGGCCTAGACGGTCAACGGCTACCAGCCCGTGTTCCTTGGCCAACGCCGGAGGTATAATTCTGGCAGTATCAGGATCTATTTCGTAGTCCGAAAGCGGTAAATAAGGGAAGCCGTACTGTACGGTAAGGGCCTGCGCGATAGCCTGTTCACTCGCATAGCCAAGATTGATAAGAATCTGGCCAATAAGCCCTCCCTTTTCCTTTTGGATGCGAAGGCCCTCATCAAGATTTTGAAGAGTGATCACCTGGCTTTCAACCAGGAGTTCCCCTAGCTGCTTTTGAATGATTTTTTTCATAAACTCAAGCCTCACCCCTATCCCTATAATAGACTAACTTTTGTCATCTCTTGATTAAAATAATATACTATGTATTAAATTTAGTCAATAGTAATTAACTCTAGAACAGGGGCCTATGCATCTTGATATTAATCAAAATAGCTATGAAAAGCATCGTGATCACCACCGAAGAACCCCCGTAACTCACTAGAGGCAAGGGCACACCGACGACAGGCAAGAGGCCCATCGTCATGCCTAGATTCATAATGGCTTGAATGCCCAGCATCATGGAAATGCCGCAGGCTAGTTGACTGCCGAACCTATCGGGAGTTTCCCCGCAAATGACGAAACCTTTTTTTATGATGAGCCAAAAAAGAACCAAAATCGCGACCGAGGCCACAAAACCACCTTCTTCGGCGATGACAGAGAAAATGAAATCCGTATGCCGCTCGGGAATAAAATTGAGCTGGTTTTGAGTCCCTCCCATAAAACCCTTTCCCAGTAGTCCGCCGGAGCCAATAGCGATCTTGGATTGGATGATCGTGTACCCGGCTCCCAAGGGGTCCATATTCGGATTAATAAAAACAAGAAGTCTCGATTTCTGGTACTCCTTTAAGAAGCTAAACAAAACCGGGCTTAAGAGTATTCCCGCGCCCATCAGCATCAGAATATATTTTGTTCGAAAACCCCAAAGATAAAGCATGGCCAATAGCACCGGAATGAGCGTGAGCCCAGTTCCAAGATCAGGCTCCCTCACAATAAGAAGAAAAGGCAGGCCTACGATGAGAAACGGCAGAAGAAGCTTGCCCCTGGTAATAAATTCGGGCCTATTATTGGCAAAGAATTGTGCTAGTGCCAAAACCACTGACAGCTTCGCCAGCTCAGACGGCTGAAAGTTAAATCCTCCCACCTGAATCCAGCGGTGCGCCCCCAGTCTCGCCGGCATGAAAAGCACCAACACCAGAAGGAGAACGCTCACGGTATAAATGGGCCACACAAAATCCTGCAGCCTAAAATAATCTATCTTCACTACCAAAAAAACCAGCAGCGCGGCCACACCCATCCAAAGCATTTGCCTGACGACCAGCGTCTGGTCTATCGTCTGCGAGGCTTTAAAAGAAGCGCTGTAAATAGTGAATATCCCGATTAAAAAGATGAGGATGGGTGTCAGAAAAAGCAATTTATCGAAAGTACGGAAATTAGCTCTCTTTCTCAAAGGTAAGTTGCCTCCTTAAGCCATCCGAAAATCAATCCCGCAAGGCTTGCCGCGGTTACCCCGCCCCGGCCGCCATGCTCGAGGAAAACGACCATCGCAATTTTGGGATCCTCTAAGGGTGCGAATCCCACAAACCAGGCGTGCGTTTTGTTTTGTCCCGATTGGGCCGTTCCTGTTTTTCCCGCGGCGCGCACCCCTGGGCTCCGTGCCAGTCGTCCCGTTCCCGTATCAGAATTGACGACTTGATCCAGGCCCTCCTGGATAGCTTTCCACTCCTGAGAGGAAATCGTCATTGATTTCGTGTGCCGCTCGGAAACTTTTTCGCCTTCTATTTTATCGATAACATGAGGCCTTAAA
>CAZDBQ010000078.1:0-14551 GCA_964503765.1 uncultured Planctomycetia bacterium
AACAAACGACAGGGCAAACGCGATGACACCCAGCGAAAGCCAAACGGTATTCCAAAATAACTGTTTCTGGGCTGGTTTTTTAAACGGCGTAATGGGTTTCCCGCAATGTGGACATGTCAGCTTCGCCTTCTCCCCCATCAACGATTTGGCTCTTTGGATGGTCTCATAAGGAACCTTCTGCCCCTCCGCTGTTACCTCATCCGATAAGAGACCGCGCGCCTTTGAGACGAGCGCCTGATCAGCGGGATGGTTTTTGAGATGAGTAATCATCCTGTCTAGGGCCGCGCCATCAAGCTGATCTGTAATAAATAAATACAGCTCTTCTGTGGAGGGGTATCCCGTTTTTTGGCGGTCACCTTCTTGCAGTCCCTTACGCTCACCGGATAAATAGTTTTTTAAATCAGAATCGATTCGGTCCGTCACAGGTCTTTAATCCCCCTTCGGATAAAGTCAGCCTTAAGTTTTTCTTTGGTTCTTCTGATCACCGTTGAGACAGTATCCTGCGGCATGCCCAAGATTTCACCTATTTCACGGTGCGATTTCTCATCCAGATAGTGAAATTCCACGCAGGCCCTTTCACGAGCGGGCAGCTTGCTTAAAACTTCCCCAATAATTAAGTCCCTCTCTTTGGAGGCGGCGCCAGCCGCCGGGTCCCGCAGAGAGCTGTCTTCAAAAAAATCTGTTTCGACCGCGACACTCGTCTTTTCAAAAAATGAAAGGTGCCTGATTTTATCCATCGTAAGATGGCAGGCCATGACGGCAAGAAATTTCCTCAACCCCTTTAAATCCCGAAGCGACTTAAGACGCTGGCTCTCCAGGAGATGTTTAAAAACGTCTTGAAAGATTTCATCTACAAGCTCAGTCCGTGCCTGGAATGAACTCCCCTCAAGCGTCTTGTGAATCCCCCAATAAATGAGCTTGGAGAAACGCTCAACAAAAAAATCCCAGGATTCCTTTCTCCCTTCCAGGCATCCAACAATGAGATCATTATCGCTTGGGATTGCTTGAGACATCCGGGCTTTACTGAGCTAGGTCCCAATCTTTACGTTTCTTAAAATCCGTTCTAAAGTCGCAACCGCGGAAAGAATCGCCAGGCGGCTTGTTCTTGGATTCTCTTCCGAAGGAAAATTTTCTGTACGTGTGTAAAAAGAGCCAAAGTCGCCCTGGACATACACTTCATGCACATTCACAAGCATGTGAGGAGACGCGATAATTCTTACCTTTGTTTTCTTCGCGCCCAATCCCACAATACTCAACGTCGCTGAAACATTAATATTTTTGGGAAAGCCCTTCACGGCCGCCGCGGCATTTCCCTCAAAGAGGAGCTTTTCCTGCTTTAAATTCTTTAGGTTGATGCGGTTCTTTATCACGTACGGCGCGTCCTCAAAACCCTGGGGTGGTTTGCGCGTCGTGAGCGTCACTCGGTATATTTTTCCGATACCCGCCGCTTTCAGACCGTCGATCCCTACGACACCCCCGCTTGGCAGGTACAGACAGCAGCGATGCGTTCTGGCAAGCTCGAAGATCTCCTTTTCCCTTCCCAAGATACCCCCAACACTCATCACCATTACGTCTTTGCCGAGGGAAAGAGCTTTTTTTACCACCTCGTAGGCCGCTTGCTTAGACGCAGCTTCGATAACAAGATCACAGCGCTTTATAAGCTGGTCGGTGGAAAGAATTTTAGGCTTGGGGCGAAGCTTGCTTATGAGTTTGCGGGCCTGCGTCGGGTCAACATCCGCGACCGCCTCGAGTGTCACTTCATCAGCGAATTTCTTTTGGCAGGCGATCGCGAGCTCTTTACCGATCGCACCGCAACCAATGATTCCAACCTTAATCATTTGGCCCGGTTCTTGTCATCTACGAAGATAATGGCGGGCTTATGCTTCTTGATTTCTTTCTCGGTCATTAAAGCGTAGGAGATAATGATAACCTTATCCCCCACCTCGGCCCAGCGGGCAGCCGCGCCGTTCATGCAAATAGTCCCTGAGCCGGGCTTGCCTTCTAAGACATAGGTCTCAACGCGCGTCCCGTTGTGAAGATTGACGATCTGCACCCGTTCAAAGGGATACATATTTGAGGACTTAAGTAGATTCTTATCGATCGTGATAGAGCCCGTATACTTTAGGTTGGCTTCCGTCACGGTGGCGCCGTGGATTTTTGACTTCATCATGACTCTGAACATTTTTACACCCTGATTAGCAGGTTATCGATAAGACGTGTTTTACCAAAAAAAGCGGCTAGGGCGATCAAAACCCTCGAACCGCTTCGTAATTCTACCACAGGTTCAAGGCTGCGGGCATCGACAATTTCCAGATAGTCCAAGCGGCCAAGGGAGGCTTTTTTTAAGACAGCCCGCATCATTTTCCTTATTTTTGGTAGATCGCGCGTTCCCGCCCTCACAAGCCTCTGGCCCTCCTGAAGCGCCCGGTACAAAAATACGGCCTCAGCTCGCTCCGCTTTAGACAGAAAAATATTTCTCGAGCTCATCGCGAGGCCGTCTTTTTCCCTCACGATAGGAACCATCTTAACCTCCGCGGGAAAATCCAGATCCCTCACCATTTGCTCAACCACCCTGAATTGCTGGTAATCCTTCTGGCCTAGATAGAGCCTGTCGGGAGTCACGAGGCCCAAAAGCTTCAAAACCACCGTGCACACACCCCCAAAATGAGCGGGCCTTCTCGCCCCGCAAAGAGGCTTGCTTAACTTATTCAGCGACACGGACGTCTGGAAATCTGACGGGTAAAAATCTTTCAAGGACGGTTCAAACAAAATAGTCGTATTTTCTCGTCTCAAGAGCTGGGCATCTCGTGTAAAATTCCGGGGGTACCGCTTATAATCCTCCTTCGGGCCAAACTGAAGCGGATTCACGAAAATACTGACAACGACAATGTCATTCTCCTTCTTGGCCCGGCGGACAAGCGCCAGATGCCCCTCATGCAGGCTGCCCATCGTAGGCACAAAGCCGATGGCTTTGCCCTTTTTTCTTAATGGGTCTAAAACTTTTTTAAGCTTGGGAGAGCTGTGTAGGGTTTGCATTCTGAAGCTGGTCATAAAGCTCTTTGACCGTCTTATTCAAACGGGGATGAACAAAATCTGGAGCTATTTCGACCAACGGCTTTAATACGAACATTCGCGAAATAAGCCGGGGGTGGGGAATGGTGAGGTTTTTCCCGTCCACAATGACGACGTCGTCATAAAAGAGAATATCTAAATCCATCGGCCGAGGGGCATTGGGCTCGCCCTTTACCCGGCCCAAACGCCGCTCGATCATTTTTAACTGCGAAAGAAGGTCAAGCGGCATCAAATCTGTTTTGATTTTAAGAGCGCCGTTTAAGAAGTTTTCTTGCGGAGTCCCCTGCCCGTCTGGCAGGCAGTCTCCTTCTGGCGCTGTCTCAATGAAACTAGAAACAGCCAGGACTGATATCTCCTCATGCGCCTTTAAAAGAGCGAGTGCTTTATCTATGTTGGCTTGGCGATCGCCCTTGTTAGAACCTATCGCGATAAATGAAGTAGACACTAAAGCGCCTTTTTCATACGGGAAAGGGCCTCCCTAATCTCGGGTTCCGGAACGGTTAACGTAAACCGGATATAGCCTTCGCCCGGCTTGCCAAAGCCCACACCCGGCGTTGCGACAATTCCCGCGTTTTCAAGTAGATTCTTGCAAAAAAGAGTCGAATCCTGGTGCCCCTTCGGAAGCCTTGTGAAAACATAAAACGTCGCTTGGTTAGGCCGTACAGGAAAACCCAGCTCCTTAAGCCCCACAACTAAAAGATCCCGCCTTTTGCGATAAAGAATATTGGTCTTCTTCGAAAAACCGAAGCTGTTCTTCAGCGCTTCAATGGCCGTCTTTTGAACCGCCGTAAAGACCCCGGAGTCAATGTTGGACTTTACGCGTAACAGCGCGTTGATCACTTCCTCCCGACCGATCGCGAAGCCGATTCTCCAGCCCGTCATGTTGCAAGTTTTTGAAAGAGAGTGGAATTCAATGGCAACTTCTTTCGCCCCGGGGATTTCAAAAATACTTAAAGGTTTTTCCTTCCCAAAATAAACTTCGGAATACGCGAGGTCCGAAGCGATGAGGATCTTATGAGCCGCCGCCCATTTGACTAATTTCTCATAAAAGGCCCTTGGAGCTACGGCACCCGTAGGATTATTGGGATAGTTCACAAAAAGAATTTTGGCCCGGCTCAAGATCTCCGCGGGCACTGATTCAAAATCGGGTAAAAAACCGTTTTCTTCCTTGAGAGGCATGAGGTACGCTTCCCCGCCGGCGAAAAGTGTCCCGCTTTTATACGGCGGATAGCAGGGATCGGGAATAAGCGCGACATCGCCGGGATTGAGGTAGGCCAAGGGCAGATGCGCGATACCTTCCTTGGAACCAATCAGCGGAAGAATCTCCGAATCAGGATTAAAGGAGGTGCCAAAGCGCTTCTTGGCCCAGATGGCTATCGCCTGACGGAATGGCGCGCTCCCCCGATCCAACGGATAGTGATGGTTCTTGGGGTCCTTCACTGATTTGAGCATTGCGCTTAAAATAAATTTGGGCGTAGGCTGGTCAGGGTCCCCCACACCGAAATCAATAACCTTAACGCCTTTTTCTATCGCCTTGCGCTTGGCTCTGTCAATTTCAACAAACAGGTAGGGTGGTAATTTTTTAAGTCGTTCTGATTCATCCAAAAAGAATGCCATTTTAACCTTTAAACTTTCAACACATCCGCCATTGTGTAAAGCCCCTTGGCTTTCTTTGAAAGAAAAACAGCGGCCACGAGGGCGCCTCTGGCGAACGCGTCCCTAGATTGCGCTCGGTGCGTCAATTCAATCGTCTCTCCGGGCCCGCTGAATAGCACCGTGTGCTCCCCCACAATATCTCCGGCGCGAATAACGTGAATGCCTATTTCTTCTTTGCCGCGCTCCCCCGTAAAGCCCTGGCGTCCAAAGCGCGCGACCTTTTCAAGGTCCCAGCCTTTTTCAGCGACAATGACTTCCGCGAGCTTCTTGGCGGTGCCGCTGGGGGCGTCTTTTTTTAATCGGTGATGCGCCTCTATAATCTCAATATCGTAGCCCGCTTTCAGCTTAGCGCTGGCAAGCCGTGCCATTTCAAATAAGAAGTTGGCGCCGATGCTCATGTTGGGTGAATACAAAATGGCGATCTTTTGGGAAGCCTTCCGGATTTCATTCTCCCCTGCGGCCTGAATCCCAGTGGTCCCGATCACAAGCGCTGTGTTAGCTTTTAGGGCCGTCTTGAGCGATTCGGAGGTCCCTTCGGGGCTCGAAAAATCAATCAGCACGTCACAGCCCTTAAGCGAGGTTGGAGTCATGCTTGAAAGTTTGACTTTCAGAACCTCCGTCAGCCCCAAAGCGGCCCCAAGGTCCTTTCCTATAAATTCGCTCTTCGCGTGCTCAAACGCCGCCGCGATCTTAAACTCCTGGGATTTGTAGGCCAGATTCAAAATACGACTTCCCATGCGGCCAAGGGCGCCGTTGACGGCAATTTTTATCATGATTTTGCCCCTTTTAGCGTCAAGCCATAGTTCTTCATAGCCTGAACGAGTATATTGTCATTCTGCGGCTGGATGGGGCATAGCGGAAGCCTTAGCTCATCGCCGCACAGTCCTAAATACTTCATCGCCCGCTTTACCGGGATAGGATTGGTCTCGATGAACATCGCCCGGCACAAAGGAAATATCTTATAATGGAGATCTCTCGCTTTTTCAAAATTACCGGCAGAATAAGCGTCCACCATCTCGGAAACAGCTTCAGGGATCACATTCGCGATGACAGAGATAACGCCCGTCGCACCTAGCGCCATGAGCGGCAGCGTCAACGAATCGTCGCCGCTTAAAACAGTAATGTCACACAACGACAAGATATGGGACGCCTGATCCATGTTACCGGTCGACTCTTTGACCGCCACGATAGTCGGGATCTTCGAAAGCCGGGCAATGGTTTCCGGCGTCATGTTCACTCCGGATCGTCCCGGAATATTGTAAAGAATAATGGGAATATTTACGGCGCGTGCGACGGCTTCGTAGTGACGATAAAGCCCTTCCTGCGTGGGCTTGTTGTAATAAGGCACGACCATCAGCGCCCCATCCGCTCCCGCCTTCTTCGCAAAACGGGTTAACTCAATCGCCTCATCCGTGCTGTTCGAGCCCGTGCCCGCCACGACAGGGACCTTTCCACCCGCGGCTTCCACCACAATCTCAATCACGCGTTCATGCTCTTTGAAAGAAAGAGTCGGAGACTCGCCGGTTGTTCCCACCGGAACAATGCCGTCCGTCCCCGCCTTGATCTGACGGGCAACAAGGCTCACAAGCGTTTTCTCATCTATTTTACCGTTTTTAAACGGCGTAACCAACGCCACCATCGATCCATGAAATTTCACAGTCATAGCATCACTCTCCCTTGAAAACTTTCTCTAACACGGCCCTCAAGATAAACATCTGAAAACGTGGAGCCCTTTTTTGAAAAGTAGATCTTTAAAACTTCCCCGCTCCTGGTGTGCACCGAAACGGGCGATTTAAGCCCCTTCAAAGCCGCGGCAACAATCGCCCCCGCCGTCGAGCCGGTGCCGCAGGACAGCGTCTCATCCTCCACGCCACGCTCATATGTCCTGATTTCAATCGCGTTGCCGCGCTTCACCGAAATAAAATCAACGTTCGTGCCTCTAGGGGCGAAATGCTTGTGCGTCCGAATCGCCCGTCCCAAGGGATTCACGGCCAAATTGTGAACAGAGTTTAAAATCTTCACAGCATGTGGGACGCCGGTATCCACAAAATTTACGTTTTCATTCTTGCCTTGGACTTGAATCGCGAGGTTCAAGCGGAGGCCCTTGGGATCCATTAGCCTCGCCTTCACAATATCGCCACGGACTTCCGCCCGAATAATTCCAGCAACCGTTTCAATTGAAAGCTTCGACGCGGTAATCTTCCTCTCCGCCACGAACTTGGCGATGCAGCGCACGCCATTTCCGCACATCTCCGCCTCGCTGCCATCGGGATTAAAAATCCGCATGCGGATATTGGCCTTCTTGGACTTTTCAAGAAGGATAAGACCGTCCGCGCCGATAGAATGCTTCCGATTAGACAGGTGGCGGGCCACTTTCGCGGCGTCCTTTTTCAAAACACCCAAGCGATTGTCGACGAGAATAAAATCGTTTCCCGCCCCGACCATTTTTGTGAAATTAAGAGTTCTCATCTTAAATCTAAAATTTCAAACCTAAAATTTTAGATTACCTCCTTTACAATCCTCTCATTCCTAATCAAATCCTCACGCGACTCTCTTTCTCTCGCGACATAAAAATTACCACCCTTCACCACAATCTCCGGAACTCTAGGGCGAGAGTTGTAGTTGCTTGACATGACAAACCCATAAGCGCCGCTGGACATGACCACCAGGAGATCGCCCACTTTTACCAGGGGCAGCCTTCTGTTTTTTGCCAAGAAGTCACCGCTCTCACAGACAGGGCCCACCACGTCTACTTGTTGATACGAAGTACGGCCGCTGTTTTTCCGAGCCGGCAAAATCTCATGATAGGCGCCGTAAAGAGACGGCCTTATCAAGTCGTTCATCCCCGCGTCCACAATCACAAATGATTTAGACGGCGCCTCCTTCTTATAAAGCACCTTCGTTACGAGGACACCGCTATTGCCGGAGATGAATCTTCCCGGCTCAAGAATAATTTTTAGATCTATCCCGAGTCGGTGTTTCTTAAAAAGGGGTAATACCGCCTCAGCAAATTCCTTCGCGGTCTGAGGCTTTTCTTTTGAATAAATAATCCCGAGCCCGCCGCCGATATTTAAATACTCCACTGGGCTTCCCACCGCGCGCGCGTTGTCAATGAAAGCAAGTGCCTTTCTAATGGCCTTTATGAACGGCTTGGAATCGGTGATCTGTGAACCAATGTGAATGTGGACCCCCGCAAACCGCAAGAAAGGGTAACGCCAGTATTCGCTAAAAAGCCTGTAGCCCGTTTTCATATCCAGGCCAAATTTATTTTCCTTCGTGCCGGTCGTGATGTAATGATGAGTGTCCGGCGCGACATCTGGATTCAAACGAATCGCGACCTTCTGAGTCTTTTTCAGGCGACCAGCGACCGCGTTGATCACATCGAGCTCCTGAATCGTCTCCACGTTGAACATCAAAATATTAGACTGGATCGCCTCCTCAATTTCTGCCGCTGTCTTTCCGACCGAGGCAAAAACAATCTTCTGGGAATCCACGCCCACCTTCTTGGCTCTAAAAAGCTCGCCCCCTGAAACAATGTCCAGACCGGAACCCTTCTCAACCAGCGCCTTCAGCACCGTAAGATTAGAATTGGCCTTCATCGAAAAGCAGATAAGGGGGTGAGCAGACTTAAACGCCTCCTTTAGCTTAAGGAAATGATCAAGAAAGGTCCCAATGCTGTAGAGATAAAAGGGTGTCCCTACGGCCTGCGCGATTTTGGAGACCTGAGTCTCCTCGCAATAAAATTCTTTACCCTTATATTGAAAACGATGCATGGGGATGTCAGCCTTTTTTGAGTTTAGTCTTCCAGTTCCTAATTTGCCTGTCGATCTCTTTGGGATGCGTGCTGCCCCGTGTTTTCTTAAGTCTGACGGAGTTTTCGGCATCAAAAAGAGCGTAAACGTCGCCCCCGATTTGAGGAGAGAATTTTTTGAGGAGGTCCAAACCAATCTTCGAAATGGCGACCCCTCTTTCTTCGGCAAAGCTCACGATCTGGCCCACCCGGTCGTGCGCCTCTTTAAAGGGCAGGCCTTTTTTGACCAAATAATCCGCTAAATCGGTCGCGTAGAGCGATTCGTCCGAAAGAAGCTTCTTGGCCTCCAAGGCGTTGACCTTGAGCGTCCGGAAAACTTTTGTAAAAATCTCTAGGATACTTTCACTCGTCTCTACCGAATCAAACAGAAACTTCTTGTCCCACTGTAAATCACGGTTGTAAGACGTGGGTAGCCCCTTCATGACCGTCAGCATTCCGATAAAGTTGGAGGAAAAAACGCCCGCCGCACCGCGCACAAGCTCCAGGAAATCCGCGTTTTTTTTCTGCGGCATCATGGAGCTTCCCGTACAAAAAGCTTCGTCGATTTCAATGAGCTTGGATCCTCTTAGCTGCGCCAACATCAAGTCCTCCGCGATTCGGGACAAGCCGACCCCCAATAATAAAATGGAGGAAACAAGATTCACGATGTAATCTCTCTCACCAGAAACGTCATAGCTATTGTCAGTGATGCGCGAAAGACCCAGCTCCTTCGCCATAAGGTTCTGGTCCAGGCCAAAAGTCACCCCGGCCAGCGCGCCGCTCCCAAGGACGCAGACGTCGCAAATAACGATGGCCCCCTCAAGTCTGAACGCCGCCCGGTCCAGCATCTCGACATAAGCCAGGAAGATGTGAGCCTGCGACAACACTTGCGCGTTCTGCATGTGTGTCATACCCGGCACAAGAACGTGCTTGTATTGATCGGACTTTAAAACAATTTCTTTCTGAAGCGACCGCACGAGTGAAAGAAGTCGCCGCGCGTGGTCGAGGCAATAAAGCCGTGTGCTTTGGCTCACAAGGTCATTGCGAGACCGGCCGGTATGAAGTTTATCTGCCAACCCGCCCGCTAGCTTGGCAAGCTCTACCTGCAAGGCCGAGTGGATGTCCTCCGAGGACTCGTTTAAGCGTAAACTCCCTTTCTGGCTCCTCGCTTCAAGAAGCGCGATCGCTGAAAGAAGCTTCTTTGACTCACCCGCCGTCAAGACGCCGCATTTTTTTAGCGCCTTCACGTGCGCGGCATCAATCTTCAGGTCGTAAGACAGAAGACGCCTATCCCATCTGAAAGAACTGCTGAATCTTTCAAACTGCGCGTCCGCCTTCTTTTTAAACCGTCCACCCCAAAATTTACTAGTCATGTAAGTCATCTATCCTTCGTTAGCCGGTGAGCGTGTGTGCGAGTTAGCGGGTATCTATCAACTCGCTCACCCGCAAACCCGTACACTCGTGAACTATTTTTTATACGGTAGCGCCCAAAGATCAATAAAACCCTTGGCAAGCCGATGGTCAAATTTATCCTTGCTGCTGTACGTCGCCAGGCTCTCCTTGTATAAAGAGTAAGGAGACTGCCTCCCCACCACATGCGAAGAGTATTTTCTCAGCTTTACCCGCACGCTGCCGGTTACCTTCTTCTGCGTTGTCTCAACAAAGGCATCCAACGCCCGTCTTAGAGGCGTAAACCAGAGCCCGTAATAAACTAGCTCCGCGTATTTCTGCGAAATCCCTTCCTTATAATGCAAAAGCTCCCTGTCGAGCACGAGGCTTTCCAGGTCTTTATGCGCCTGAATCAGGATCGTTGCCGCGGGCGCTTCATAGGTCTCGCGTGACTTGATCCCGATAAGCCTGTTCTCGATCATATCCATACGGCCAATCCCGTACTGTGAGCCCAACTCGTTTAATTCATTGATGAGCTTGAGCGACTCCTTCTTTTTGCCGCCAAGGCCTACGGGAATACCTTTCTCAAAATTAATCTCCACGACACGCTCTTTAAGATTTCTCTTTTCGGCGCCCCGAGTCCACTGAAAGGCCTCCAACGGCGGCTCAACGTTGGGATCCTCGAGAACCCCGGCTTCCACACTAACCCCCCAGATATTCTTATCAATAGAAAAGGGGCTCTTCTTTGTAACATCAATAGGGATCTTGTGCTTTAACGCGTATTCAATCTCTTCATCTCTTGATTTAAACTCCCACTCCCGCACGGGCGCGATGATTTCAAGAGAACTGTCGAGCGCCTGAGTCGTGACCTCGAATCTGACCTGGTCATTCCCCTTGCCGGTACAGCCGTGAGCGACCGCCGTCGCTTTCTCGGCATGCGCGACCGCCACTTGTTCGGCAGCAATCAGCGGCCTGGAAAGAGCCGTGGCCAGCGTGTAACGGCCCTCATAAATCGCGCCGGCCTTAAGCGCGGGCCAAATGTAGTCCGTCACGAATTTTTTCTTAAGGTCTTTCACCACAACCTTTGAAGCGCCCGCTTTCTTAGCCCTTTCGATGGCGGCCGTCGTCGTTTTTTCCTGCCCGACATCGGCCATGTAGGCCACCACTTCGTAGTCCCTGTCCCTGAGCCATTTAATCGCGACGGACGTATCTAAACCCCCTGAATAGGCTAAAACAACTTTCTTCACTTTAACTCCTTATTATTTTTTCTTTTTCTTTCTCGTCAATAGAATGTACATCAACGCCTTCTGCGTGTGGAGACGGTTCTCGGCCTGGTCGAAAATGGCCGACCGCGGACTTTCAATCACGTCGTCGGTGATCTCCTCTCCTCTGTGAGCTGGAAGGCAATGCATGACGATCGCGTCCTTGGGCGCCTTGCCTATAATGGCCGCGTTCACCTGAAACGGCTGAAAATCCTTGAGCCGCTGATCCCGCTGCTTTTCCTGGCCCATGCTCACCCAGACATCCGTGTAGATCGCGTGGGCGTTCTTAATGGCGGTGAAAGGATTGTTGGACAGAGTCACCTTTGAGCCGCTCTCCTTGGCGATCAGCTTAATGTCCTTCAATATCTCCTCGCTGGGCTCGTAACCCCGGGGAGTCGCGATGGCAAGATTTGCCCCGACCTTGCTAGCCCCGTAGAGAAGCGAGTTCAGAACATTGTTTCCATCACCGATGTAAGCGATGTTCATCTTCTCGAGCGTTTTGAACTTTTCGCGGATCGTAAACAAATCTGCCAATGTCTGGCAAGGGTGATACAGGTCACTCAAGCCGTTGATGACCGGCACGCTCGCGTGTCTGGCGAATTCCTCCACATCCGAATGGTGGTAAGTGCGCGCCACCACCAGGTCGCAATAGCGAGACAGCACCCGCGCCACGTCCTTGATAGACTCACGCTCTCCCAAGGGAAGTTCCTGCGGATCCATGTAAACCGAGCTTCCGCCCAGTTCACTGATACCCACCTGGAATGAGACGCGGGTCCGGATGGACGGCTTTTGGAAAAGAAGCGCCAGAGACTTGCCCTTCAGTTTTCCTAGAAACGCCTCCGGCCTCTTTTTCATTTTTTCCGCCAGCTTAAAAAGCATTTCCAGGTCATGGGCCCCGACTTCTCTTAGGCTTAGGAAATCCTTCGCTTCAAATGGCGCCCCCGATGCCTTGGATTTTTTTGAAGGCGCCGCTTTCGCGGGCCGGGATTTCTTACTCTGCCTTGCGGCCGCCTTTGATTTTTTTCTGTTCTTTTTTTTGCTCATGAGACACTACTCCCCTCTTTAGTAAGACGTCTTTCTTCCTCTGCGATTAGAACTTCTTCCAATATTTCGATAGCCCGGTCAATCTCCTTTTCCCTGACCACCAGAGCCGGCATCAACCTCAAAACATTCCCCTGCGTGCAGTTGATCAGGAGCTTCTTCTTAAGGCACTCCTCATAAATATTTTTGCCTTCGACCTCAAGTTCTATTCCGACCATCAGACCCATCCCTCTGACTTCCTTGATCATGGAATGTTTCTTTTTCAACTCATTCAATCTTTTGAACAAATGAGAGCTCGTGACAACGGCATTGCTTATGAGCTTTTCCTTGTCAATAGCTTCAAAAACCGCCAGGGATGCCGCGCAGGCCAAAGGCCCTCCGCCAAACGTGCTGGCATGCGTGCCGGGCTGTAAGATATCCGCGATCTCTTTTTTGGCTACCATAGCGCCTATCGGGAATCCCCCGCCAAGAGACTTGGCGAGCGTCATGATATCCGGCTCAATTCCGAAATTTTTATAACAAAACATCCGACCCGTACGCCCCATACCGGTCTGCACTTCGTCAAAAATAAGGAGCATCTTTTTGTCATTGCATAAACGCCGGACGGAGGACAGGTAGGACTGTTCGGCGACTCTCACCCCGCCTTCTCCCTGGATAGGCTCAATCATGACGGCCACTGTCCTCTGCGTCACAGCCTTTTCCAACGCCTGAAAATCATTAAAAGGAACCGTCGTGAAGCCTGGTGTAATCGGTTCAAAACCCTCCTGGTACTTTTTCTGGCCTGTGGCCGCGATGGCGGCAAGCGTCCGGCCATGAAAAGATCTGTCCATCGTGATAATTTCATACCGCGAAGGACTGCCAAACTTTCTGCACAGCTTGAACGCGGCCTCATTGGCCTCCGCTCCGGAATTACAAAAAAACACTTTGCCGGGGAAAGAGTGCCTGATAATCTCTTCGGCTAAAAGGCCCTGAAGCTCATGGTAATAATTATTGGAAACATGTATCAGTTGCTCGGCCTGGCGCCGGATCGCTTCCGTCACACGCCTATGACAATGCCCAATCCCGCTCACCGCCCAGCCAGGAAAAAAATCCAGGTATTCTTCGCCGTGCGCGTCCCAAACACGCGTGCCCTTCCCCCGCTCCAAAACAAGAGGCGTTTTGGTGTAGCAAGGAACGACATAATCGTAATAGAGCCTGAGTGTTTTCCGGTAATCCATTTTACCTTTTGACTATTTCGGTCCCGATACCCTTGTCCGTGAAAATTTCCAAAAGGATCCCGTGCGGGATCTTGCCATCAATGATGTGCGTCTTTTTGACACCGCGGTCAAGCGCCCGCAGGCACGCCTTAACCTTTGGAATCATGCCTCCCGTGAGGACTTTGGACTCAAGCAAAGCGTTGATTTCCGCCAGGTTCACGTGCGAGACCAACGAATCGGGGTCCTTCATGTCTTTAAGAATGCCCCGCACATTTGTCAGCAGAACAAGTTTTAAGGCGCCCATGCTCCTCGCGATCTCCGCGGAGGCTTGGTCGGCGTTAACATTGTACGTAAAGCCGTCCTTGCCAATGCCCAGCGGCGAAATCACGGGTATAATGTCGCTGGTAATCATCTTTTGAATGACGTCGCCATTGATCTTGGTGACTTCCCCCACAAACCCAATATCGATGCCGTCAATATCAGCGTGCTTTTTTACTTCAATGAGATGGTCATCTTTTCCGCTCAAAGAGATGGCGCTTCCCCCAAGTGAGATAATTTCCCGGACGATTTCACGGTTTATTTTTGTGAGCTCTTCTTCAACGATTTCAATGGTCTCTTCATCCGTCACCCGGTAGCCATTGACAAATTTTACCTCTTTGCCGAGATCCTCAATCCGCTTCGAAATATAGGGGCCGCCGCCATGAACCAGCACCGGCCTCATACCCACGTAGCTGGTAAAAACAATATCCTCAAGCACGTTGCGCCGGATCGCCGTGTCCGTCATGGCCGCTCCGCCGTATTTAATAACGATCGTCTTGTCATAAAAACTTTGGATGTAGGGCAAGGCCTCAATGAGAACATCCGCTTTCCGAATCATTTCTTCCATCATTTATCCCCTTTCAACCTTTTAACTTTTAAACCTTTAAACGCGTTATGTTCGATACGCCGAGTTGATTCGCACGTAGTTGGTCGAAAAATCGCACGTGTACGCCGTCGCGCTGTACTTCCCCAATCCCAGATCAATGCCGATCTTAATATTTTTCTGCGCGAAAATGCGGTTTAGTAGCGCCGCTTTTTTCTTAACCCGGCCTCCGTTTCTCAGCACAAGCTCCTTACCCAAATAAATATGCATCTTCCACGGGTCC
>CAZDBQ010000079.1:0-7941 GCA_964503765.1 uncultured Planctomycetia bacterium
CACTCCCCGCGTGAACCAGCTGGATATCCCCGATAGAGAGTAGCGCCGCGCCCGGACCCTCGTGACCCAGAAAAGGCGTTGCTCTGGCCATGTTGCTGCCTACCGTGATGGCCCACATGGCTAATTGGTCCCAAGGAAGAAGATAGCCCGTAAAGCTGAGCAGCATGGTCAATACAAGAAGGATCACTCCAATGACCCAGTTAAACTCACGGGGCGGTTTGTAGGAGCCTGTCATAAACACGCGGAACATATGGAGCCAAACAGTGATGATCATCGCGTGAGCGCCCCAGCGGTGAAGCTCTCTCATAATTCCAAACGGAACGTGCTCTCTCAAGGCCATGATATCGTTGTAAGCGTGCTCTACGGTCGGGCGGTAATAGAACATGAGCAGAATGCCGCTTACGACGAGCGTTAAAAACACAAAGAAGGACAGTCCGCCCGCGCACCACGTGAAACCAAAGCGGGCGCCGGATTTTCTCACCTTGACGGGGTGCAGATGAAAGAAGACGTTGGTCATGACGGAGAGCGCGCGGTCACGGTCAGACGTGGTGTACCCATGACGAAACATGGATTTGTAAAGCTGCGTCTCGGTGATGTACTTTCCTAAATCAAATTTTGGTTTTTTTTCCGGCTCGGCCATGGCCAAGTGCCTCCTGACTCAATTAGTTGGACAGAAAAGAATCGGGGTTGTTCCACTCCCCTTTTTCCTGTTGGAACTTTTTACTTTTATCTATTAAAATTTGCCCATCTTCCGCCAAAGAAATCTGGTAACGTTCCAGCGGCCGTGGGGCCGGCCCTTCGAAATTGATACCCGTTTTATAGAAACCGCTTCCGTGACACGGACATTTAAATTTATTTTCTCCCGGCAGCCAATTGGGAGTGCAGCCTAGATGTGTGCAAATAGTCGAAAGGGCGTAGATGCCCTCGGCGGTTCTCATCATCCAAACGCCGAATTTTTCCTTCCAGCGCTCATCTACGACCCCTACTTCGTAATCAGACGGAAAACCCGCCTTGAAAGTTGTGGGGGGCTCAAAAACAACATTGGGAAAAAGAAACCTTAGGACAATCGACAGCGCGCCTGTGGTCGCGGCCGCAAAACTCACCCACGCGATCCCGGTCCAAGAAAGAAATTTACGACGGTCCATCGTGGCGGCCATCGGCGGAGTTGGCGGCATCACGGGAGGCCTTGCGGGCGGTACAGGCGCTGTGGGAATGGGTGGTTTAGTTTCATCCATGACTATAAGCTTTCCATGATCAAATTATCGGAACCTTTGCTTTTATCATACCTTAGCGCGTTGATCGCCGCCTGTCTTACCTTAAGGCTCTTGTCATTCTGCGAAACAGACTCTAGGATTTTAATCGACTCAGGCTTCCGAATCAAGGCTAATCCTTTGGTGGCGTTGATCATCACTCTTTCAATGGCCTCGTCAGACATTTTGTAGCGGCCGGCAAGCTCTTCTCGCTCCAGCATCTTTAAGAGAACTTCTAAACCTGAGTCGTCGCCTAGTCTCGCGAGGCTCAATGCCGCGTTCCATTTGACGTCCGCGGCCGGATCGTTGAGTAGCGGCTTTAGATTCACGATGAAGGATTGGTTTTCCATCACGCCCAACACGTAAGCCGCCATCTTTCGAAGCTCATCGCTCTCATTTTTGAGAAAAGGCAAACAATCCGTCGCCGCCGCCCTGGCCTGAAGCACTCCCAGAGACCAGAGCGCGTAGAACTGGACATCTTTATCGTTGTCGTTTAGGGCTTTTCGAAGAGCTGTGATAGCCTCCGGCTGGTTAAAATGGCTTAACGCGATCGCCATATACCCGCGGGTTTTGGAATCGTAATGAGCCGAATCGTGAAGGATGTGAATAATTTCTTTCACAACCCCTTCGTGCCGAATGCCCCCCTTATTCCTGTTTAGTTCGTTAGAAAGCTCGTAAGCTTTTTGCCAGCGCTTGCTAGGCGAACCCGTTTTAATAGCGGTGATAAGCGATTCCGGGGTTTCTTCCTCGTGGGTAAGAAGAATGACCGAGCACAACAAGATGGCCATGCCAACGGCGATAACCAGTGGGAAAATAAATAGCCCGAAGAATAGCTTTCTTCCGGTATTCGGTGTGGGTTCTGTGCTAGCCATAGAGTGTCTGCCCTTTTATAAGTTTTATGCCAATGAAAACCGTGATTGTAACCAAAAGAGCCGTTAAAATAAAGGGTAATTTTATGGAAATTCCAAAAAGCAGCCCTCCCCACGTTGGGCCTATCACTCTTCCGAGCGCTGAAAGCCCCTGAGAGCTGCCAAGTGCCGCCCCTATCCGGGCCGGATCCGCCTCTTTTGATATCAGGCTGTTGAGTGTCGGTCCGTTCAGGCTTGCGCCGACCGCCATGATCGATAGATAAATGACCAAGATGCCTTGTGAGCCGGCAAAGGGCATTAGAGCAAGCCCTGCTATCATAAGAATATTGCCCGTGAGAAATAATCGATGCTCCCCGAATCTTCTTTCAAGAGGCCTGATCAGGCCTCCCTGGACCAGCACCGTGACAAGGCCCATCGCCACGAACAGCATGCCGACATTCTCCGCTGACAGGCCAAGCATTTTCTTACAAAAGAGAGGAAACGCGCTGTACAGGCTGGAATGTCCCAACGCGATGAGAAAGACGCTGAGCATGAGGAGCGGTAAAAGATGTTTCGCGGAGGATTGGCTCTGCTGGCCTAGCGACTGCCAAAAATCCTTGGTAAAAAGGCTGATTTTGACGACTCGGCCGGGGTCAGCGGCGCCCTTATTTTTTACTGTTTCGGGTAATTTGAACACCACCAATAGAAAACTCAAGAATGAGAGCGCAGCCGCAAAAAGTCCGGGGATGGCGTACTTGTTCTGATGGATCATATCCGACAATACGACAAGGCCGGCACGATTAAAAAATTCATGAAAAGCGGGATGGATGAGAAGTGTCGCTAGTCCCGGCCCCGCGACAAACCCTATGCCAAACGCGGCGCCAATCAGACCCATCCCCTTAGCTCGGTCCTCCGGAGCGGTCACATCCGCCACGTACGCTTGGGCCGTCGAGATATTTCCTCCCATCACTCCCGCTATGAGCCGTGACACTAAAAGAAGCCAGAGAGAGTTGGAATACGCGAATAAAATATAGGCGAAAAAAGAGCCGAGGGTGCTCATCAGCATGATGGGCCTTCTGCCGATCCGGTCGGAGAGTCCTCCCCAAATCGGAGAAAACACCAGCTGCGCCAACGAATAAATACTGTAGAGGGCCCCTATTAAAACGGCTGAGGCTCCAAATTTTGACGCGTAAAAGGGCAAGAGGGGCAGCACAATCCCGAATCCGATGAGATCGACGAGCACGACAAGAAAAACCGTTGTGAGCGCAAGTTTATTGGTTTTCATCGATCCAGGTAGATTGTCTCTTCCTCGGCGTTCTCCTCCTCCACCTCAACGTCATCATAGACGGTCGAGGGAAGCTCCAAAATAAAAGGAGAGGGCCGGTTAATGACAGTCCCAACGTTGTAATCGTAGCGTGTCATGGGGTGGACCAGGACAAGCTCCTCTTTGGCTCGTGTGGCCGCCACATAAAAAAGACGCCTTTCCTCCTCGAGCTGATCGCTGTCCTCCATTGATTTCGCGTGAGGGAACTGCCCTTCTGAGAGCCTGATGACAAACACTGCGCGCCACTCGAGGCCCTTGGCCTGATGAATGGTAGACAATACCAGGTCCTCGCGGGGATCGTCTTCCCCCGCTTCTTCCACAATGCTTTCCCCGCGAAAGCCTTCGCGTAAGGTCACGTCCGCGAGAAAATCTTTCAACTTCTTATAAGTGTGCGCGAAGTTTACCAACTCCCTTAAGTCCTCGAGGCGCTCCTGGGCGTTTTCAAAATTCATCAACACGTGCTTGTTGTACCCCTTTTCCAGTACTTCCTCGATGAGGATGTCGGGGTGCTCTTTCAGGTCTTCCTTGATGAGATTCTTAAATATTTTTTTAAAATTAAATAAGCCGTCTCTGACTTTCACCGGCAGAGAATCGCCGAAACCTGGAGCCACTATCTTTTCAAGATTCCCCGCTTCCTTTTCAATTAAATTAAATATTTTTCCGGCGTAGCCTGCCCCAATTCCGGGCTGGAGCGTTAAAGCGCGAGTCCAGGCGATTTCATCGACAGGGTTGAGTAGAATTTTCAAAAACGAAAGAACGTCTTTCACGTGCGCCTGTTCAAAAAATTTGACACCCCCGCGCATAATGTAAGGAATCCCGCGTTTTGCCAGTTCCATTTCAAGCTCGGCAGCCTGGTAGTGGGCCCTGAATAGGACCGCCATTTGCGGCAACTCAATGCCAGATTCCTTAAATTCTAGGATTCTCTGGGCCACGAAACTCGCCTCCTGGCGCGTGTCCCGGACCTTCACAAATTGCGGCATACTGCCCTCGGCGTGCACGCTTTGCAGGGTCTTGGGAAATTGGTGCACGTTATTTTTGATACTCTCGTTCGCCAACTTAAGAATTGTTTTGGTGGAGCGGTAGTTGGTCTCCAGCTTGAATATTTTTGTGCTGGCATGGCTTTCCGGGAAATCGAGGATATTTTTTATGTCGGCGGCACGGAAAGAATAGATCGACTGGGCATCATCGCCCACTACCAGGATATTTTTATGAAAACTGGAAAGGATCGCCATAATCTCATGCTGAAGGCGGTTGGTATCCTGGTATTCATCCACAAGGCAGTAACGGAACTGCTTCGTCAGACGCTCACGAACTTCCGCGGATTTTTGAAGGAGCTCAATCCATTTTATTAAAAGGTCATCGTAGTCCAGATTGTTGGTTTTGCGTTTTTTATCCTCGTAAAGAATCTTGATCTTCTCAAATTCCCTGATGAACTGTGAAAAGTAAGGATAATTTTTCAGAATCACGTCCGCGACGCTTTTTTTGGCGTTGACGGCAAAGCTTAGGATGGAATGAATCACCGCCGGTTTCGGGAATCGGGCCTCTGCGGACTTGAAGTCCAGAGATTTTGCGCAGTTTTTCACAAGATCACGGCTGTCTTCCGCGTCCAGAATCCCGAAATCTTCACTTAGGCCTAAGTGCTTAGAGTACATCCGGAGGGTCCGGTTTCCGATGTGGTGAAACGTACCGCACCAGAGCCCCTTGGCCTTGGTTTTTAGCAAGAGCTCTACCCTATTCCTCATTTCCTGGGCGGCCTTGTTGGTAAAAGTAACCAGTAGGATTTCCTCGGGGCGGACGCCCTTTTCCAAAAGATAAGAAACACGGTAGATCAGCGTTCTTGTTTTGCCGCTCCCGGCGCCAGCCAGAACCAGGCACGGACCGTCGGCTTGCGTGACGACTTCGTATTGCGAGGGATTAAGCTCGCTGGCGTAATCGATGGTGAAGGAAGGCGCGTGGCTGGCATTTTTTAGCAGGTATTTCTTATTCATTTATAAATTTTTAACGATACCCGCCATTTGACCTACGATGTGATGCGCCATGTCAATTTCTGATTGGTCAAAACTCTTGTGAAAATTAATGGTAGAAATATTGATGACCCCCAAAGGGATCTGATCCTCAAAGAGCGGCAGGCAAAGCAGGGATTTGACCTTCACCTCGGGCGCCCCCTTGCTTTTTAAGGCTTGGGCGAGAGGGTGCGGCCGGTTGGCCTCTTTCATTTTGGTGATGGAGATGATCTTTGACTCTTTCAAGGCCAACCCCGCGATCCCCTCCCCCCATTTGATGGGGACCCCTGAGATGGGATAGACTTTGTACCCCTTCGCGGCACACACGGTCAGCTCGTTTTTTTCTCGGTCATAACGCATTAGCGACGAGCGCTCGGCGCCCAGCAAATCGATCAACGAACCAAGACAGAAGTCCAGTGTGGTCTCGACCGGCTTTCTCTGGGCTTTTTTTCGGCTTAGCTCATCCAGGAGGGACGTGAATTCATCCTGCTTTTTTGATTTGGTGAAAAGAACGGCGCTGACGACCGCCCTGGAAATGACCTGACTCATTCTTTGGTAGAGCTTGTAATTGGATTTAGAGAAAAAATCATCCGTCTGGACGCAGAGGAGCACAAAACCGATGACCTCCTTGAACTTTCTTACGGGAATGAACAAGAACTCTCGCTGGCTCTTGATGGCGACAAGATCCAGGAGTGTTTTGGGGAGTGACTGGTGGCCTCTAAAATGGAAAAATTTCTTTGTCTCGTCGTACAGGGCGTCCTGAAAGGCCCTCGAAAGTTCAGAAAAATAGAAGGTCTGAGCGATATCCGATTGCGCGTTCTGTTTGGATTCCTGGTTATAGAGGTTGACCTTTTTCCGGTCCTCGTCAAAAAAACCAAAGTACACGTCGGAGTGGGCCGGGCAAACAGCCAGCAGATGGCCAGAGGCGATTTTTAAGAGGCTTGGCAGATGCGATTCGCCCTCCAACGCGTCTGACAGCTTTTGGATGCGGCTCAATTGATAGACACGGTTACGGAGCTTGTGGTTTATGCTGCCAATCATGAGCTGCATTGACGCTAGCTCTTTGGAAGTGTGCAAGAAAAAAGAATTTTTTGATTCGGAGAGCTCGCTCCTTAACGTTTCGTTTTCTTCTTTCAGGCTGTCGGTTATCTTATGCATTTCAATTTTGGCGGCGTCGAAATAACTGCCGGCCAGCGTCGCTAGCCCCTGACTGTGCAGCTCCTCCATCGCGAATATCAGCTTGGGAATTTTAGAGCGGTTGGGGTAAGATTCCAGAAATTGCTGGAGGCAGACTTCTTCGAAAAGATGCAGCGAGACGATCACTTCCTCAAACGGCACACCCAACCGGTAAAACAGCCCCCCTTTTTCCTTCAGGTTCTCAAAATAGATGTCGAGGCACTTATCCTTAAGGCAGGCGATGAATATTTGCGTCAGCTCTCTGAACACTTTCTGAACGCGTTGAGCGGAAAAAAATGAGCTCCGGCCAAAGGTGTTGAGGTAGAGCTCAGACCAACGGGACACCAGAGCGTCGGTGAGAGGCGCTAAGAATACCGCCTGCTCGCTGAGCGTGCCCTCGTAATATTTTAGCGATTCTTCCGCCGCTGTTTGCTGCTTCTCAAGGCCGGTTGATTTATCCATCATTTGTTACCAGGGTCTTCTTCGTCATCTTCCTCATCCCCCTCGTCGCCTTCCTCCCCTTCTTCTTCCGGCGGGAGGTCTCCAAATTCTTGAGTAGAATCCGGTCCCTGCGCCGGCGGCGCTTCTTCCAGGCTTTTAAAGAATTCCTCGGGAGACATGTTTTTTAACGTTTCTTTAAATTTTTCAATTTCATCCTGGCTGATCGGCGCCTGGATTTGGGGACATTTTTTGAGTACTTTTTCATCTATGAAGATGGGGCAATGGACTCTCACCGCCAGGGCGAGCGAATCCGAGGGACGGGCGTCGATGGAGACTGTTTTTCCATTGTATTTGATGTAAATCAGGGCGTAGTAGCTATTTTCTTTGAGATCGCTGACGACAATCTTTTCCACCTCGGCTCCCAGTAGCTTGAGCATATTGACCATTAAATCGTGCGTGAGCGGCCTTGGGAACTTCTCCCCCTGCATCTCAAGCGCGATGGCATTGCCCTCGTTCACCCCGATCCAGATGGGAATTAATTTTGTCTTCTCAAGGTCTTCCAAGACGACCACATACTGTGGCAGTGGAAAAAGAGATACAATGGAGGAAATCTTGGCTTCTTTGATCATTAGGCCCTCTAACTGTAGTATTTTAAACGGTTAAGACTAAATTATCAAGGCGCGTTAAGGGCTAGTTTTTTCCACATGCCTTTGCGGGCGGCCTTCGCTTTTTTCTCAGCGTCCTTAAAGATCTTCCGATGGCGCCCGTTGGGTTTGTAATATTTGGCTTTGGCGTAGCCTTCCTCCACTAGCCGAAGGTTTACAAAGTCGCCGTTTTCGAGATACACATAAGCAAGGGTCCGCCCGTACTTGTCCTTCTTTGCAACGTCTGACTCAAGC